>JAHRVZ010000319.1 GCA_019090405.1 Paracoccaceae bacterium | reverse complement strand
TGCGCGGCCCTCGCCTCGGCTTGGACCTCGGCGATTTGGGCGGCGCTGAAACGGGGCGTCTGGCCTCGGGTGACAATGGCCACATGGACCTTGCGGCCTTGGTCCGCCAGTCGCGCGATGGTGCCACCTGCGCCCAATACTTCGTCATCGGGATGCGGCGCTACGACCAGCACAGGGCCATGATCGGTATTGAAAATGTCGGGTGTGCTCATGTGGTAAGTCCCAGTTTGGTATGAATCTTGGGTGGGGAGTCAGATCCCGACCACTCAAGAATATCGAGGCAACGACCATCGCCACAGGCAACGGTAAAATGTTTTGTATCAATGGCTTGGACCTGTCCCGGCAGACCAATGAAATACCCCTCTTGAGGGGTGTGGCGAACTGCGGTCAGCACCAATCGGGTTCCGTCAACCGTATTGGTAAACGCGCCGGGATAGGGTGGACCAGCTGCGCGGATCAGGCGGTGAATGTTGGCGGCAGGCTGGTGCCAGTCAATTTGCCCGTCCTCGGGGCGTCGTCGGGCGCAAATGCTGATCCCTGTGTCAGGCTGCGGAGTCGAGGGGATGTTGCCATCCGCGATTTGTTTTAGAACCCTTGGCAGCATGTCTGCCAAAGCCTGAAGTGCGCGGTCATATAGGTCGCGTGCAGTAACGGTTTCGGGGTCGACCGTGTATTTGGCCTGCAACGCAATCGGCCCATCATCGGCACCGTCCCCCAGCCAGAAAAGTGACGCGCCCACATTACGCTCTGCCATCAGAACGGTCCATGGGATGACGCCCCGACCGCGTAGCTTTGGCAGGGCAGAAGGGTGAAAGCCGATACACCCCAACTTGGGAATTGCACGGAATTCTGTCCCGCAAAGTTGCGACCAACCAACCACCAGAATGAGGTCAGGCTTGGTTTCGGCTATTGCTGCAAGGGTCTTGGGTGCGTCACTTTTGGCGGTGAAATGTATTGGAATGCCATGCTGATTTGCCACCGGAGACAGGTCCGCGAAATCCGAATGGCGATGGGCCAGATCGGGTGGCAAGGTCACGACCAGTTCCGGCGGATAACCTGCTGCGCAAATCGCTTTCAAAGCCACTTGGGATCCTTCTACGGTTCCGACAAAAACAGTTCTCATACTGGTGACTTTCGCATCGAAGACCCCTTTTCAGCCGCCATCCATCCGGCAGCCTGATTGATCCGGTCAACGTTGCGATGTTCACCAGATACTGCCACCCCGAAAGTTTCGCCAAGAATCTTCAAATCCAGCGCAAATGAGCGGTGGGCAACATACCAAAGATCAAGCAACAGTTTTTCCTCGTTTAACAAGGATGTATTTCCACTGACTTGTGACCAGCCGGTCAAACCGGGCCGAACCGAGCAACGGGTTTGGCCAGCCTCACCAAAAGACGCGATGGTTTCAGGCAGCAAAGGGCGTGGACCCACCAGGGCCATGTCGCCGCGAAGGATCAGCAATAGTTGCGGGACTTCGTCCAGTCGCAAACGGCGAAGCAACGACGTGGCAAAAGTCTGGCGTTCGGCATCTGCGAGCAATTCACCGGACGAGTCGCGCGTGTCACGCATACTGCGAAGTTTGTATAACAGAAAGGGGTGCGCATGAAGGCCCGAGCGATGCTGTGCAAAAAACAACGGACGGCCCAGCGTCAAGATCACGACGAGGCAGGCCAAAAGGAAAAACGGCAAGGAAACGACGCCCAGGATAATGCACAAAAGAACTTCAACTATTTTGTTCATATAATAGTCCGCATTGTTTCCTGATTTCCACGAATTTAGTATCGCGCGAATATCGCAAAGTTGAGTTAAAATTTCCGACGCTTCAAAGCGAAAATAAGCGCTTACATTTTTGCTAATCTAAAGTTCGTTTCCTATATGAGAACTAGCTTGCGTGATAACATTAACTATTGCAAGTTTCTAACTATGAAAGTGATTCATATTATTACGGGCACGAATATTGGTGGCGCCGAAATTATGTTGCAAAGATTTTTAGCTGCGCAAGGCCCGAATGTGGCCAACCATTCGGTTGTGGCGTTGATGCGGGACGGTGCCATCGCCGAACAGATCCGATCGTTGGGGGTATCTTTGACGTCGCTTGAATTGAGTCGGGGCAGAATTACACTGCATTCGATCCGTCGCCTGCGCTCAATTATCAAGGAACAGGCTCCGGATATTGTTCATGGCTGGATGTACCATGGCTGTATGGCGGCATGGGTGGCCAGGTTTGGTTCGGGTCGAACCGGGTCGGGGTTGGTCTGGGCAATTCATCATTCGCTGCAGAATATCCGAAATGAAAAACGTTCAACCCAATTTTTGGTGCGGGCGCTGGCCATGCTGTCTGGCAAAGCCGATTTGATTACCTATTGTTCGGAAATTTCGCGCAGTCAGCACCAGAAAGTAGGGTTCTCTGCAGATCGCACAATCCTGATCCCCAATGCGATCGACACCAGTGTCTTTCGCCCTGATCAAGATGCTCGGGGCAGGTTAGAGGCCTTGTGTGGAATCAACGACAACCGGGTTCTGATCGGCAATTTTGCCCGCAGCCATCCGATGAAGGATCACGTGTCGATGGTGCGTGCGACGGCAGTTTTGCTCAAGAGGGGCTATGACGTGCATTCCGTCATAATCGGTGATGGCACGACTTCCAGCCCGGCAATAAGCGAGGCCCGCACACTGGGAATCGCAGACCGTGTCAGCGCATTTGAGGCCCGAAGCGATGTCGCCAAACTGGTGCCGGGTCTTGATATCTTCTTTCTTTCGTCAGCCTGGGGAGAGGCATTTCCGCTTTCTGTTGGTGAGGCCATGGCAGCAGAAGTTCCATGTGTGGTGACAGATGTCGGTGATTGTGCTTATCTGGTAGGGAACTCGGGTATTGTCGTTTCCTGTGGTGCTCCGGAGCTACAGGCCAATTCAATTGCGGACTTGCTGGATGCCGGACCAGCGCAAAGGGCGGAACTGGGTCGGAAGGCCCGGGAACGTATCACAAAGGAATTTTCGTCTACAAGTTACATAAATTTACACGAAGTTGCCTACAATCAGGTCATTTCTGAGAGAGCGATTGAGACCAAAAAAGGGCCATTGTCGGCGTGACCCGAGAGAGATTTTTACCCTCTCGGCCTTGCTATAGAGACACAAAGGCCAACTCGTTCCACGTGTGATAGTAGTTATAAAGTGCTGCAATTTGCAGTTTGGGAGAAGCCGATATGGCAGAGCCGGATAAATTGGAACGAATGGCAGAGACACAAAGAGATGACCATGTCGGTCTGGACGGTGTTTGGCGGGTGTTGCGACGCCACACTTTGTTGATGTCAGTGATCATCGTTCTTGTCGTCGGTATCGCATTTTTGATCGTTTCAAGGTTAGAGCCTCAGTATAAGTCGCGATCAACCTTGGTGCTGACCTTGTTTGACACTCGGGTTAGCGCAACAAGCGTGCAAATTGAATCCTTCGAATTGACCAAGGCGGTGATAGAAACCGAACTTGATATCCTGCGCTCGCGCGGATTTTCTATTGAAGTGGCCGAGGCGCTTTCGTTGTTTGACGATCCTTCTTTTGTTGACGTTGTAGAATCGGACGTCCCGGAAACCGAAGAGGCTTTCAGGGAACGCGTCATCGACAAAATGCAGGCGTCCTACAGCGTGTTTCGGCAGGGTGAAAGCCTGGCTATCGGGGTCATTGCGACCGCCTCTGATCCTATTCTGGCAGCAAATATCGCCAACTCTGTTGTCGAGACTTACATCCAGAGTTCTATGAATAAGCGGACCTTAAAAATTACTCAGTCAATTGGTTTCCTTCGGAATCGAGTCGAAAAACTGGGCGAGGAGCTTTCGAAATCTGAATTGCAGCTGGCTGCGTTCATAGCAAATAACGACATGGACGACGAAACCGTGCCCGAACGGTTGCGTTCCGAAGTTGATCGGCTTGGACTGATTGCTGAAGTTGTGCGCAACGATGCTTCTGCGTCTGGCGAAGCCGAGAGAATTGAAGCGGCATTGGCCAAAGCCGAGGCCTTGCTGCACGAGCGCACGCGTTCTGAGCTGTCACTGATGCGGATGGAACGCTCGATGGAGCTTTTGAAAGTGCGTTACCATTCCTCTATCGAAAAGCTTAACGAACTGGAAACCCATCTTGAATCTATTGGGCAGGCCGCACGTCAGGTGTCATTCGCGCGACCATCTGCCAATCCATACTGGCCCAATCCACGTTCAGCAATTGCGATTAGCGCGATCGTTGGATTCTCGTTGGCCTTTATCGTCGCATTGCTGATTGAAGGGTTAAACAAAAGGGTCTGGAGCGAGGAACAGATCACCCGTGTCACCGGTTTGGCCAATGTCGGTTTTCTACTTCGGATCGGGAAGTTCGGCCAGCTACGACGTAATCACGATCCGCTTGTGCACCTGAAAGAAAACCCGCGATCTGCCTATGCCGAATCCTTGCGCAGCTTTCTTACCCTGTGGTTCAATCAGGGCAACAAAGGCAAATTCTTGATGGTCGCCTCTGGGTTGCCCAACGAAGGGAAGTCCACGGTCGCTGTATCAATCGCAGCAGCCGCTGCAAAAGAGGAAATGCGGGTGCTGGTTTTGGATCTTGACGGCCACCGTCAGGGCAGTTCGAGATTGCTGGGTTCAGACAAAAGACCATGCTCGATGGAGAATGCTCTTTCGGGCAAGGTCGTTCCACAACAAGTTGTTCTGAATGGTCTTCAGATGGAACGGGTTTTCCTGATGAGTGTGAACACCCGTGCAAAACTTCCGCCTGAGGCGCTAAAAAGGGCGTTGATTCAGCTCAAGAAAAAGCTATCCAAAGATTTTGATCTGATCCTCGTGGACACGTCACCGGTGCTGATTGTGAATGATATATGCCGGTTAGGGCCATTGGTGGACGATACGTTGCTGGTGGTTCGTTGGGGGCAAACAACCGAAGATGTGCTGCGTGACGCCAAGGATACACTGGAACGCAACGGTGTCACTGTGACGGCCACCCTGATCAATGACGTCAATCCCCGGAAACATCGTACTTA
>JAHRVZ010000318.1 GCA_019090405.1 Paracoccaceae bacterium | reverse complement strand
GCTGCGAATAAAGGCGGCGCTTTCAAATTGGTTGGATGCGCCAAGGCCGGTTTTTGTGAACAGCCATTGCGCCCCGATCATTGCTTTGGATAACAGATTCCAATGACGATACAGGGTGATCGGTTGTTTGGACGCCATCTGCACATAAAGCTCAAGATGATCCTGAAGATTGGCCCCGACACCGGGGCGGTCTGCGATAACGTCGATGCCATGGTCCTGAAGGTGCGCTGCAGGGCCGATGCCCGACAACATCAACAGTTTGGGAGAGTTGATCGAGGACGCAGTGATGATGACTTCGCGGGTGGCCAAGAGGATTTCGCGTTTGCCGTTACGGTCGACTTCGACGCCGGTGGCGCGACCGTTTTCCATGATAATGCGACGGGCCAAAGCACGGGTGATGGTGCAATTTTTATGTTTCAGGGCTGGGCGCAGATAGGCGTTAGCGGCAGACCAGCGGCGACCGTTCCAGACGGTTTGTTCCATCGGGCCAAAGCCCTCTTGTTTCTGGCCATTATAGTCATCGGTTATTTCGTACCCGGCCTGTCGGCCCGCTTTGACGAAGGCGTCAAACAAAGGGTTGTTCCGCGGGCCACGGGTGACATGCAGCGGGCCATCGTTGCCCCGCCAGTTGCTATCCCCGCCATGGCCGCTTTCGTGCCAGTGTTCCATGCGTTTGAAATAGGGCAGCACATCGGCGTATGACCAGCCATCCGCGCCGGAATCGGCCCAATGGTCAAAATCCATTGCATGGCCTCGTACATAAACCATGCCATTGATGCTGGACGATCCACCGACAACCTTGCCCCGGGGGCAAGCAAGGCGGCGGTTGTTCAGGTGCGGTTCGGGTTCAGATGTATAACCCCAATCGTAACGTGACATGTTCATCGGATAGCTAAGAGCTGCGGGCATCTGGATCAGCGGACCTGCGTCGGTGCCGCCATGTTCAATAACAAGAACCGATGCCCCGGAACTGGCAAGGCGATAGGCCATGACACATCCAGCGGACCCGGCGCCGATGATGATAAAGTCTGCTTGCATGGGTGGTGCCTTATTGGGGGCCAGGGCAAAGAGATTCCATGCCTCCGGCGGGGATATTTTTGCCAAAATGAATGGGTTTACTCATTGTGGAGTTTTTGTTTGCAAGGTTAACAAATCCAGCGCCAATTCAGTTGCAGTTTCGGGGGCGCCCGGGTTGTCCAGTGCTGCGCGGATATAAAGCCCGTCAATAAAGGCGGCCATAATGTTGGCGGCTTTGGCGGGGTCATCGGTCATTGGGCGCAAAGCGTGGGTCAGGTTTGAGCGCAGGCGCATTTGGTAGATGCGCCACAATCGCAAGGCTTGCGGGTTATGTTGGGCCAGGACATAAAACGTAGTCCACGCGCTGATGGTGGCCGGGGCAAAGCACGACGGAGCAAAACAGGCGCGAATGATACCGCGCGCGCGTGCGTGGGGCTGCGCGGTATGCAATTCGCGCCGGACCTCAGTGCCAAAATCTGTCAAAATGCGGCGCATGGCGGCCAGAAATATTTGCTCTTTCCCGCCAAAATAGTGATGCGCCAAAGCGCTGGACATACCAGCACGGCGGGCAATCTGGCTGACTGTAACATCCAAAGACCCAGCCGCCCCAATTTCGGCGATCGTGGCTTTGACCAGCGCTTCGCGTCTGATAGGCTCCATTCCAAGCTTTGGCATTCCGGGTTCCCTTTGATGACGAAGAAGAACGCTAGGGATTGTTTATTGACTCGTCAATCAACAAAAATTAGCGTGTTGAAAATTGGTACAAATATAGAGAGAGAACGACATGAAACTCAAAACAACATTTTCGCTGTTGGCGCTGATGGCGGCGACTCCGGCGCTTGCGGATTGCACAAAAGTGAATTTTGCCGATGTCGGCTGGACTGACATTACCGCAACAACGGCGGCAACTTCGGTGGTTCTTGAGGCGCTGGGATATGAGACTGACGTCAAGGTTTTGTCGGTGCCAGTGACCTATAAGTCGATGGAAGGTGGCGACATTGATATATTCCTGGGCAACTGGATGCCAACGATGGAGGCCGATATCGCACCCTATCGTGACGCGGGCACAGTCGACACTGTGCGGGCCAATCTGGAAGGTGCAAAATATACGCTTGCGGTGAACAAGGCAGCGGCAGATTTGGGCATTGCGGGTTTTGCTGATATTGCCGCGCAAAAGGATGCGCTGGAGGGTAAGATTTACGGCATCGAAGCCGGCAATGACGGCAACCGGCTGATCATGGATATGATTGCTGACAATGCTTTTTCGCTGGATGGGTTTGAAGTTGTTGAAAGTTCAGAACAGGGCATGCTGGCACAGGTAAAACGCGCCGATCGCAAGGGTGAGCCGGTTGTGTTTCTTGGCTGGGAGCCACATCCGATGAATGCCAATTTTGACATGTCCTATCTGACCGGAGGTGACGATTGGTTTGGTCCCAATCTGGGCGGTGCAACGGTCTATACCAACACCCGCGCCGGATATGTCGCCGAATGTGCAAATGTTGGCAAGTTGCTGGGCAATCTTGAGTTCTCGCTGGCGATGGAAAACGAGATTATGGCGGCAATTCTTGACGATAGTGCCGAACCTAACGAGGCAGCAACGGCCTGGCTGACGGCGAACCCCGATGTTCTGGTCGGCTGGCTGGATGGAGTGACGACCGCGGATGGCGGAGATGCAATGGACGCTGTCAAGAAGGCTCTGAAGTAATACATAGACCGCCCCGGACTTTGTTCGGGGCGGTCTATGTTTCGGGGTGAACGGAATTTTTGAAAAATTCCGGTCCGTTTTCTTTGTAAGAAAACGGATGCGACCTCTCTCTTTAAGCAATCCCAATGACATGAGGTTTCAATGGACTGGCTGACCGACAACAAGATCCCGATCGGCAAATGGGCCGCCTCTGTTTTTGACTGGTTGCAGACCAATGGCGCGTGGTTTTTTGACCGGCTGGCGGATACGATGGAGGCGCTTATCGAGGGCATTCTGTGGCTGCTGCAAACGCCTCATCCATTGATTATCATCGCGTTGTTTGCGGCCCTGACCTATCTCATGCAACGCAACTGGAAGCCGGTTGTGTTGGTCATTATCGGATTTCTGTTCATTCTCAATCAGGACTATTGGGAGGAAACCACCGAAAGCCTGACGCTGGTATTATCCGCCTGCGTGGTCTGCATGGGCATTGGCGTGCCGATTGGCATAGCAGCGGCGCACCGCCCCCGGCTTTACCGGGTGATGCGCCCGGTTCTGGACCTGATGCAGACACTGCCGACCTTTGTTTATCTGATCCCGGCGATTGTGTTCTTTGGTATCGGCATGGTTCCGGGCCTTATTGCGACGGTGATTTTTGTGCTGCCTGCCCCAATCCGGTTGACGCATCTTGGAGTGACCTCAACTCCCAAAGAACTGCTTGAGGCAACGCAGGCATTTGGCGCGACGCCGCGCCAGACCTTGTGGAAAGTCGAGCTTCCTTATGCCCTGCCCCAGATCATGGCCGGATTGAACCAGACCATAATGTTGTCACTGTCGATGGTGGTGATTTCCGCACTTGTGGGCGCGGATGGTCTTGGGGTGCCGGTTGTGCGTGCGCTTAATCAGGTGAATACCGCGCTGGGATTTGAAAGCGGGCTTATCATTGTGGTTGTTGCGATCATGCTGGATAGAATGCTGCGGATGGAGCGGGACTGATGGCGATTGCAGTTGATTTTGACAATGTGAACATTGTGTTTGGGGACAAACCTGAACGTGCCTTGCCGATGATGGACGAGATGAAGGACCGGACTGAAATTCAGGCTGCAACCGGGCAGGTTCTGGGCGTTCATAACTGTTCGTTAACCGTGGCCGAGGGTGAAATTCTGGTGCTGATGGGGCTGTCTGGTTCGGGCAAATCGACACTTTTGCGGGCGGTGAACGGGTTGAATCCGGTGGTGCGTGGCGCAGTCCGGGTTGATAGCGGCAATGGGCTTGTTGACGTGACGACGGTGGATAAGGCGACTTTGCGCCATTTGCGATCAACCCGCGTGGCGATGGTGTTTCAGCAGTTTGGATTACTGCCATGGCGCAATGTGCGTGAAAACGTCGGGCTGGGGTTGGAACTGGCCGGGATGTCCAAATCTGAACGCCATAACCGGGTCAATGCGCAGTTGGAACTGGTCGGGTTGGCCGATTGGGCAGATCGCAAAGTGGGCGAATTGTCGGGCGGCATGCAGCAACGCGTCGGGCTGGCACGCGCCTTTGCAACCGAGGCTCCGATCCTGTTGATGGACGAACCGTTTTCAGCCCTTGATCCGCTGATCCGCACCCGATTGCAGGACGAATTGCTGGATTTGCAGGCCAAGCTGGGCCGCACCATCATCTTTGTCAGCCATGATCTGGACGAAGCGTTCAAAATCGGTGATCGCATCGCCATCATGGAAGGTGGACGCATTGTGCAGGCGGGCACTCCACAGCAGATCTTTACAAATCCTGAAACCGAATACGTTTCTGATTTTGTAGCTCATATGAACCCGCTAGGGGTGCTTTGCGCGCGCGATGTGATGGAGCCGGTCAAAGGCACGCCGCCCAGTTCAGTTGCATCCGACGCGACAATCCAAGAGGTGATGACAGCAGTCCAAGGACACGATGCATCCGTTGGTGTCATGTCGGATGGCGCTTTGGTCGGACAAATCACCCGTAATGGCATACTGGCAAAATTGCTTGATCCGCGCGGCTAAACGATCACTCAAGCTTTTGGAATTCTAGAACGTTGCCACGCGGTAAGAAAGTCAGCGACATAGTCAGATCGTCAACTTTTTCAATCGCATAGCAAAAGCTGTCACCGCTGTTTTCTGCGCGCGCATACAAATAGGGTCCGCTGTCTTCAAAGCCGCCGCACCATTCTTGAATGTTAAGGTAATCAATCCCGGTAATGGCCCCACCATAGGTGTTTTCCCGTTCCGATCCGACAATGGTGAACTGTGCGTTTAGGTCGTCTTTTGCGTACCACTGGCCCTGCATCTTACTTAGCAATATGTCCGCCTCGGACCACGGCCGCGTAACAACATTTCGCAGGACCAAATCTGCCGTGTGATCGTAAAACGCAACCAAGTCACCCTCGACTGTCAGCGGCGCGCCGACGTCCAGAGACCGTAGCGTGTCAAATACATAGGACGGTGTGCGCCCGTCATCCTCGACAAAAAATTTGGTCCCGTCCGCGTGAAAACTGCAGGTGATTTGAGGTTCACCGCTCAGGCATTCCTGCAATATCGCTGCATTCGAATACGGCTCGCCATAGGTTCCAGGTTC
>JAHRVZ010000317.1 GCA_019090405.1 Paracoccaceae bacterium | reverse complement strand
TTTCATTTTCACGACCATCGACAAGGACGCCCCAAATGTGCGCCGAAACGACTGACTATAAATCTACGCTGAACCTGCCTAAAACCGACTTCCCCATGCGCGCTGGATTGCCCAAACGCGAACCCGCATGGCTGGAACGTTGGGCCGAGATCGGCATCTACGACCGCCTGCGCGAACAGGCCAAGGGTGAACCAGACCGCACGCCGTTCATTCTGCACGATGGTCCCCCCTATGCGAACGGAAATTTGCATATCGGGCACGCGCTGAACAAGGTTCTTAAGGATATGATCGTGCGCAGCCAGCAGATGATGGGCCATGATGCGCGCTATATCCCGGGTTGGGATTGTCACGGCCTGCCGATCGAATGGAAAATCGAAGAAAAATACCGCAAGAAAGGCCGCGACAAAGATCAGGTTCCGATCAACGAATTCCGTCAGGAATGCCGCGACTTTGCTGCGGGTTGGATTGATGTGCAACGCAGCGAATTCAAACGTCTGGGCATCACCGGCAATTGGGCCGATCCCTATATGACGATGGATTTCCATGCCGAACGTGTCATCGCCGAAGAATTCCAGAAGTTCCTGATGAACGGTACGTTGTATCAGGGATCAAAACCGGTGATGTGGTCGCCGATTGAGCAAACCGCATTGGCCGAGGCCGAGGTTGAATATCACGACAAGGACAGCTTTACCATTTGGGTAAAGTTCCGCGTCGATGGATTTGACAGCGACAAAGACGTGATTTCTGCTTTGCCTGACGATGTTGTCGCGAAACTCTCAGCGGCTGATGCCGAAGCCTTGTCAAAAAATGTTCGCGAACTTGAGGGCGCCAAAGTGGTCATCTGGACCACGACTCCTTGGACGATCCCGTCGAATAAGGCCGTCGTTTATGGCGAAAACTATGACTATGGACTGTATGAGGTCACCGATACGCCCGACGAATGCTGGGCCACCAAAGGCGAACGGTTTCTGTTGGCGGATAAACTGGCTGGCGATGTCTTTGCCAAGGCCCGTCTAGAGGACGAAATGTGGAAACGCGTGCGGGATGTGACGGCGGATGAACTTTCGGCATTGTCGCTACACCACCCGCTATCAGGTGTCGAAGACGGCGAAGGTGAATGGGACGACCTGCGCGATTTCCGCGCCGCGCCCTTTGTGACTGACGAGGACGGTACCGGTTTTGTGCATTGTGCGCCCAGCCACGGGATGGACGAATTTGAACTGTACCGCGATCTGGGCATGTTGGAACAAGTCATCACCTATAACGTGATGGAGGACGGCCGTTTCCGCGACACCCTACCGTTGTTCGGCGGCAAAGCGATCCTGAAACCCAACGGCAAAGAAGGCAATGCCAACAAGGCTGTAATCGACAAGCTGGCCGAAGTCGGCGGCTTGCTGGCGCGTGGCAAGATCACCCATTCCTATCCACATTCGTGGCGATCAAAGGCTCCGGTGATCTATCGCAACACGCCGCAATGGTTTGCCGCAGTGGATCGGGAGGTGGGCGATGGGCAGGATACCTATGGCAAAACCATCCGCGAACGGGCGCTGACCAGCATTGATGAACTGGTTGAGTGGACACCCAAAACCGGACGCAACCGGCTGTATTCGATGATCGAATCCCGTCCCGATTGGGTGCTGTCACGCCAACGCGCCTGGGGGGTGCCGCTGACCTGTTTTGTACGCAAAGGAACATTACCTACCGACGCTGATTTCCTGCTGCGTGACGCGGCCGTCAACGCCCGTATCCTTGAGGCATTCGAGGCCGAAGGCGCGGATGCCTGGTACAAAGACGGGGCCAAAGAGCGGTTCCTTGGCAGCGATTATGCGTCTGATGATTACGAACAGGTGTTTGATATTCTGGATGTCTGGTTTGATTCCGGTTCAACCCACGCCTTTGTTTTGCGCGACCGCGAAGACGGGTCTGACGATGGCATCGCGGATGTCTATCTGGAAGGCACGGATCAGCATCGTGGCTGGTTCCATTCGTCGATGTTGCAGGCTTGCGGCACATTGGGCCGCGCGCCCTATCGGGCAGTTGTGACCCATGCCTTTACCTTGGATGAAAAGGGCGTGAAAATGTCCAAATCCCTGGGCAACACAATCGTACCAGAAGAGGTCGTGCGCCAATACGGAGCCGACATCCTGCGCCTTTGGGTGGCCCAGACCGATTACACCCATGACCACCGGATCGGGCCTGAAATCCTGAAAGGTGTGGCCGACAGCTATCGTCGTTTGCGCAATACGATCCGGTTTATGCTGGGTTCACTGAACGATGTCAGTGATAGCGAACAGATGGCACCTGACCAGATGCCTGAACTTGAACGCTGGGTGCTGCACCGGTTGGTGGAACTGGATGAAACCGTGCGCAAAGGTTATGCCGCGTATGATTTTCAGGGTGTGTTTCAGGCGGTGTTCAACTTTGCGACACTGGATTTGTCGGCGTTCTATTTCGATATCCGCAAAGATGCGCTGTATTGTGATGCAGACACAGACCGTCGCCGCGCGGCGCGCATTGTGCTTGATCTTGTGCTGGAACGGCTGACCACATGGCTTGCTCCGATACTGGCCTTTACTATGGAAGAGGTCTGGCTTGAGCGCCATCCGGGCACTGACAGTTCTGTGCATCTGGTGGACATGCCTGACACCCCTGCCGAATGGCGCGATGATGCGCTGGCCGCGAAACTGGCCAAGGTGCGCGCGGTACGGCGTGTCGTGACCGCAGCGTTGGAATTCCAACGGCAGGAAAAGGTGATCGGGTCCAGCCTTGAGGCAGGGCCGGTGGTTTATGTCGAGGATCCTGCGGTGCTTGAGTTGCTACGCTCGCTACCGATCGACGACATTTGCATCACCTCGGCATTGACCTTGTCATCCGGGGCTGGCCCGGACGATGCGTTCCGGCTGCCTGAGACAAAGGGCGTTGCGGTTGTGTTTGAAAAAGCCACTGGTGACAAATGCCAACGCTGCTGGAAAATCCTGCCAGACGTGGGCTCGCATGCCCATTCGGGTGTTTGCGGACGTTGTGACGAGGCTTTGTCATAATCTAAATGGGTGGCGCGGGTTTTAACCAATCCGACGCCGCCCAGATAGCACATGAAACGGGTTGTTCTGGTCGGGGTTCATCGTACAATACCCTATGGCAACGATTTCAGTTGATACTCAATTTGGCCGGGTCGGCATCACCGAACAGGATGGCGCAATTGTTGCGTTGGACTGGGTTGGCGCAGACCTCGGAGAGGTGACACCTTTGCTGCGCGAAGCCGCGGCACAGATGCGCGCCTATGATGGGGGCCGGCTGGAAAGGTTTGATCTGCCAACTTACGTCAAAGGCAGCGATTTTCAGCGTGCGGTTTGCGATGCAATGTCGGCGATCCCGTTTGGCTATACCCGCACTTACGGCGAGATAGGCAAGGAACTGGGCCAACCCGCGCAGGCGATTGGGCAGGCCTGTGGCGGCAATCCGATTGCGATCATCATTCCGTGCCATCGGGTGATGGGCGCCAAAGGGCTGACCGGATTTTCGGCCAAAGGCGGGGTCGAAACCAAAGTCGCCCTGCTGCGCCATGAAGGAGCGGCAAGCCTGCTTATTTGACCTGTTCGGGTATGATTTGCTGCGCGATACCTGCAAACAGCAAATAGATACTGGTAACGATAAGCCCCCAATGCGCCCAGCTATCAGGGTGAAAATTGACCCAGGCCGCCCAGCCGGCAAAAAAGGTCCAGCCAATTGCCATGGGCAGCGTCACATTCCGCCACCGTTCAGTGCGAACAGGGTG
>JAHRVZ010000316.1 GCA_019090405.1 Paracoccaceae bacterium | reverse complement strand
TGCAATGAAACACATACAATGTCATGATCTTGGGGACGGGATCAGCCAGATCATGCTGAACCGCGCGCCAGTCAATGCGCTGTCGGCGGATTTTTTGATGGAGTTCTCGGATACGCTGGACAAGTTGGCACTGGACACATCAGTCCGCGCCATTGTTATTTCCAGCGCTTTCAAAGTGTTCTCAGCGGGTCTTGATCTAAAAGAAACGATTGAATTTGACCGGGAAGACGAAAATGCCATTGTCAAAGCGCTGAACATTGCCTTTCTGAACCTGTTTGCGTTTCCCAAACCCAGTGTTGCCGCGATCAATGGCGCATCCATCGCCGGTGGGTTGTTCTTTGTGTTGGCCAGTGACTACCGCGTCGCCACGCTATCTGCAAAGTTTGGCCTTGCCGAAGTGCGCGTCGGGGTCGATTTTCCTGTTGGCCCAATGGAAATCGCCCGCGCTACGCTATCTCCCAATGATCTGCGCCGCATGATGCTGTCCGGGTTGCCTGTTTCAGCAGAAGTGGCAGAAAAGTCAGGTATTGTTGATACTTTGGTGTCAGATCAGGACCTGCTGGATGCCGCGATCAAGGCTGCAACAGCTTTGGCAAGCAGCCCAGCGGCGGCGTATGCAGCGGTAAAGCGCCAAATTCGGGGGGATGCAATTTCGCGCATTCAAGACGCGATTGACCTTGGTGCCAATGCGCCCGCAGAAGGCTGGTTTACCAATGAAACAAAGCCGGCAATGCGGCAAATGCTAGGTTAGAAAATACTGTCGTGATGCGTTCGATATTTGTTTGAAAGTGTCGGTTTGTATCGCGTAATACTTGTGCAGGAAACAGGAAATGAATTCAATTTCACCTCAGGATCACGGGTTTGATACCGCGCGATTGAATCGCATTAAGCCTTGGATGCAACGCTATGTAGATGAACGAAAATACCCCGGTAGCTCGGTGCTGATCAAACGCCACGGGGATGAGGTACTTTTCAACGCAACCGGGCAACGCAACATCAAGGATAACCTGGCGTTTGAACGCGATACTGTGGCGCGTATTTATTCAATGACCAAACCGGTCACTTCGGTTGCTTTGATGATGCTGCTAGAGCAGGGGCTATTCCCGCTTGAAACTCCGGTGTCTGAGTTCATTCCCGGTTTTGCCAAAGCGCGATGTCTGATCCCAGGAGCCTCGCATATTGATCAGACTGAACCTTGTGCCGTGCCCACCCTTCGGCAGTTGCTGACCCATACAAGTGGCCTGACCTATTCGTTCAACACCGGTCTAGTTCCGCAACTTATGGCCGAACACAAACGTGATTTTGGACCCGGGAAGGGGACGTTGGCCGAGATGGCTGACCAGATCGCCACAATGCCGCTTGCATTTGTTCCGGGGAGCCGGTGGGAGTATTCGGTTGGGATCGACATAATCGGCCGGGTGGTTGAAATTGTCTCGGGCAGGCCGTTGGACCAATTCTTTGCGGATGAAATATTTGCCCCATTGGGAATGACCGAAACGGCGTTCAACGTACCCAAAGGGACAGGAGACCGGTTTGCCTCGCTTTATACTCCGCTTGCCGAGGATGGGCTGACGCTGGATATCAGCGGGGTGACATCGGGGACGTTGCGCCTGACGGACAGCTATGAAAAATCCCCTTATCATCTGACCTCAATGCGATCCGGAGGCGGGGGTTTGGTGGGCACAATTGACGACTATATGGCCTTTGTCGAAATGCTGCGCCAAAGAGGAGCCTGCGATGCAGGACGCCTGTTGTCACCGCGCATCGTTGATTTCATGATGTGCAACCATTTACCCGGAGATATTGCATCAATGGGCGCCAAAAGCTTTGCCGAACAGCCCATGGAAGGTATGGGCTTTGGTATTGGCGGCAGCGTGGTCCTTGATCCGGCGCGGGTGGGTGTTCCGGGCAGCGTCGGTGATTTCAGCTGGGGCGGCATGGCCTCGACCGGGTTCTGGGTCGACCGGGCGCTGGATATAAGCGTGGTCTTTTTCACTCAACTGGCACCTTCCAGTTCATATCCATCCCGCGCCGAACTTAAGGCGCTGATACATGGGGCCATTGTTGAAGGCTGATGTCATCTGGACACTGTTGGCCTAAAAGGTGATCCTGTAAGGACGGGACCACGATAATATTGCAAAGGAAATCGGCAAGCATGACAGATGTAGCCAAAGAACTGCTGAACCTGTTGGATATTGAGCGCCTCGAAGAGGACATGTTCCGTGGCGTCGGATCAGGCGGCGAGACCAGCGTGCGAATCTTTGGGGGGCAAGTGATTGCACAGGCACTGGCCGCTGCGTATAAAACGGTTGAGAGCCGCATGTGTCATTCGCTGCACGCCTATTTCATCCGCCCGGGTGATCCGTCCATACCGGTGATCTATACGGTTGATCGCGCCCGCGATGGCGGCAGCTTTACCACAAGGCGGGTGGTGGCGATCCAGCATGGTCGTCAAATCCTGAACATGAGCGCTTCGTTTCATATTGACGAAGACGGTTGGTCGCACCAGCACGATATGCCGTCGGTCGATGGACCAGACGGATTACTGAACCGGACCGAGCTGTTCTCGCAGGTGGTCGATCAGATCGACGAACATTATCGTTCGGATCTTTTACGTGAACGTCCCATCGAAATCCGCGAAGTTGCACCGCGTGATTTTGATGATCCAAAACCAATGGATGATAGCAACCATCTGTGGTTCCGCATGCCGGCCGCCAAAGGCACCAGTCCACAAATGCAGCATTGTCTGCTGGCCTATGCGTCTGACATGAACCTGTTGGGATCATCGCTGCGGCCACATGGTATTAGCTGGTACAAAGGGCAACTCATGAGCGCCAGTCTGGACCACGCCATGTGGTTTCACGCCCCGATCCATTTTGAGGACTGGCATCTTTATACCATGGATAGCCCCTTCACCGGAGGCGCGCGCGGCTTTAACCGAGGTGCGATTTACAGTCAGGATGGGCGTTTGGTCGCCAGCACGACACAAGAAGGGCTGTTGCGCCCTCTGCGCAAAAAATGAACGGTCCCGAGCAGTACCTCAGAGCGGTTTTTTAAGGTGTAGTGTATCAGAGTGAACCGCCAAAAAATCGGTTCAATTTGCGCATGCCACCGATCCATTTGTCATAATTGTCGGCTTTCTTGCGCATATATTCAAGAACTTCCGGATGCGGCAAAACAAGGAAAGTTTCCGCCTCAATCGTGTGCACGCAGGCTTCGGCCACGGCTTCGGGTTCCAGCATTCCGTCGATTGCCGCGACTGAGTCCTCGTGGCCACGGGTCATTTCACTGCGCACGGCCTGAGGGCAAAGCACTGACACCTTGATCCCGTCGTCGCCATGGGTCAAAGCCAGCCATTCGGCCAATCCAACGGCCGCATGTTTGGTAACACCGTAGGGTGCTGCGCCAACCTGATTAAGCAGGCCCGCCGCTGACGCCGTGTTCAGCAAATACCCGCCACCTCGTGCAATCATACGCGGCACCAGATGACGCGCGGCCCAGACATGGGACATGACATTGATATCCCAAATTTTCTGCCAATCATCGTTAGGGGTATCAACACCACCCGATATCAGAATACCGGCATTTGAACAGAACAAATCAATCGGGCCAACTTCGGCTTCAACCTGTTCAATCATCGCGGCGATTTCATCTTCGGATGATACATCAACAACGACAGGCAAGCCATTGATTGATCTGGCAACTTCGGAAACTCCGTCGCCATTCAGATCAACACAAACCACCTTTTTGGCGCCTTCTGCCGCAAATCGGATTGCCATGGATTTTCCGATGCCGCTGGCGGCACCGGTGACGACGACGATTTTGTCTTTCAGCTGCATGTTGCGCCCCTTATGCCCACATATTTGAGCCACCACAGACC
>JAHRVZ010000315.1 GCA_019090405.1 Paracoccaceae bacterium | reverse complement strand
CGGACCCCTTGGTGGTTGTTGCTATTGCGGATGTTGGCGATTGCGGCAGCAATCATCGGTCTTGCGGGTCCGGTATTGAACCCGTCACAAGATCAATCCGGCAGCGGCCCATTGTTGTTTGTGCTGGATGCCAGCTGGGCCGGGGCAACCGATTGGCCTGCAAAAACAGATCTCATGTCATCTCAGCTGGCCGAGGCTGGTCGCGCCAACCGCCCCGTTGCCATCCTGCGACTGTCCGCACCAGAGGCGGCGGTGTTTCAATCCGCTGATGTCTGGCGCAATCGTTTGGCTGGGTTAGAGCCTAATGCATGGCAACCCACCTCGTCACAATTGGGTGATGCAATCGCCGCACTAGAGGCAATCGACGGAGGCTTTGATACGCATTGGTTCAGTGATGGCCTAAACTATCCGGATCAAACCGGGATGCTTAAAGCGCTATCAGATCGTGGAACCGTGCAAGTGTTCCAAACGGCACGCGATGTGCTGGGCATTGCTCCGGCCGAATTTGAAGATAACACCATCAAGCTGACAGCCCTGCGGGCGCAGCCGGGCGTTGCGCGTGAGCTGACTTTATTGGCTCATGGACGCGACCCTGCGGGAAATGTGCAGGTGCTGGCGTCGGTCCCGGCAAGGTTTGAATCCGCCGAGGTCATGGCCACGGCTGCATTGACGCTGCCATCTGAATTGCGCACCCGGATTACCCGCTTTGAGATACAGGGGCAACATTCTGCCGGGGCGCAGACTCTTACCGATGACAGTTTGCGGCGTCGGGAAATCGCGTTGATCGCCGGTCGTGAGAATCGCGAAGGACTGCAACTTTTGTCGCCATTGCATTATCTCAATCAGGCGCTTGCCCCGACGGCTGATCTGCTGAATGGGACGTTGCTTGATATTCTGCCAGCCAACCCGGATGTGATTGTTCTGGCCGATGTCGCCACTTTGTCAGACACCGAGGAACAGGCGCTTATTGTCTGGGTTGAAGCTGGCGGCATGCTGTTGCGCTTTGCCGGTCCGCGTTTGGCAGGCTCTGACATTGGCCGTACCGACGAACACCCGCTAATGCCTGTTCGCCTGCGCAGCGGGGGGCGTAATCTGGGGGGTACGATGACTTGGGGACACCCCAAAGCGCTTGCGCCGTTCCCCGAAAGATCGCCTTTCTTTGGTCTGACAATCCCAGAGGACGTGTCCGTCACCGCCCAGGTCATGGCGCAACCGGACCCAACACTGGCTGGTCGTGTCATTGCCTCGCTGAACGATGGTACACCGCTGGTTACGCGCAAAGATCTGGGACAGGGACAAATAGTCCTGTTTCATGTGACCGCAAATGCCGAGTGGTCCAGCCTGCCGCTGTCTGGATTGTTCGTCGAGATGTTGGAACGGCTGGCGGTTTCCTCGTCTGCCAAGGCGCCGGTTGCTGCTGATCTGGAAGGCACAATTTGGACGCCGGTTCAGGTTATGGATGGGTTTGGCCGCCTGTCAGACGCTGCAAACCTGCCCGGTGTCGATGGGCCTGCCCTGATTGATTCAGCCCCCGGTCCTGATCTTCGTCCGGGACTGTATGTCAGCGGTGACAAGACGCTGGCGCGCAATGTGCTGACGACTGGCACCGTTTTATCTCTGGCTGTCTGGCCTGACTCAATTGCAGTTCACGCATTGACTGTCGATGTGGAACGGCCCCTGTCTGGCATATTGCTAAGCCTTGCCATCGTTCTTTTGGTATTGGATGTCATCGCAACACTCGCCTTGTCCGGGCGCCTTGGAATGGAACGTGGAACCGCAGTGTTGTTGGCATTGATGTTGATACCAACTGATCCCGGTACTGCATTTTCTCAACAATCCGATGAAAGTTTCGCCCTCGCCGTAACCAGCGATCTGACGCTGGCGCATGTTCTGACGGGCGACGCTGAACTGGATGAAATCGCTCAGGCGGGGCTTCGGGGGCTGTCAGACGTTTTGTTCATGCGTACGTCAATTGAGCCATCCCTGCCGGTCGGCATTGACCTTGAGCATGACGAGTTGTCGTTCTTTCCGTTGTTGTATTGGCCGATCACACCCGATCAGCCAATGCCGTCTGAGGCAGCCTATGCCAAGTTAAATGCCTTTATGCGATCTGGTGGGCTAATCCTGTTTGACACCCGCGATTCGGACATTTCGCATTTCGGAGCGGCAAGCCCGAATGGCCGCAAGCTCCAGCAGCTTGCGAAACCTCTGGATATTCCGTCGCTTGAACCGCTGCCAAAAGACCACGTTTTGACGCGTACATTCTATCTGTTGCAGGATTATCCCGGCCGCCATAACAGCCCGGATGTCTGGGTCGAATCCGCCCCGCCGGATGCCAAACAGATCGAAGGCATGCCGTTTCGCAACCTGAATGACGGGGTGACGCCTGTGGTGATAGGCGGCAATGACTGGGCCGGGGCGTGGGCCACGGACCCAAGTGGTCGGTCCTTGTTGCCCGTTGGTCGTGGGTTTGCAGGTGCGCGTCAACGCGAGTTGGCCTTCCGGTTCGGGGTCAATCTGGTCATGCATGTGCTGACCGGAAACTATAAATCGGATCAGGTGCATGTACCTGCGTTACTGGACAGGTTGGGCCAATGACCGGATCGGTAATATTTGACCCATTGATCGCCTGGCCGTTTCTGGCTGCTCTCAGCATTCTGGCACTGGCTGGTGTTGTTTTGGCACTTTGGCGTGGCCTGTCTGGTTGGGCCTTGCGGGCGATGGCGGCCATTGTGTTGCTCGGCGCGCTGGCAGGTCCGGTCTATCAGGTTGAGGATCGCACGCCGCTGACAGACATCGTGGTACTGATAGAAGACCAAAGCGCCAGCCAAACGCTGACCGATCGCCCCGAACAAACCGCGCAGGCGATGGCAGAGCTAAGCGATGCGTTGGCAAAACGACCCAACACGGAACTGCGCAAGGTCACGGTGCCGGACGCTGGTGACGATGCTGGTACCGAGCTGATGGCGGCGCTGAACGAAACACTTGCCCAAGAACCCCGCGCTCGGATCGCCGGGATCATCGCAATCAGCGATGGACGGGTGCATGACGCCGAACACGCACCAGACCTGCCTGCACCAATGCATCTGCTGCTCACCGGGCGTGACAGTGACTGGGACCGCCGGCTGATGGTGCGCAACGCTCCGGCCTTTGCCATTATCGGCGAACCTGTCACTCTGACATTGCGGGTCCAGGACAGCGGGGCAGCCCCCAACGATACGATATCTGCGCCGCTGGATATTTCGGTGGATGGAGGACCGGCGCAACGCTATGAAATTCCGATTGGCCGTGACATCGAACTGCCCGTCACCCTGCCCCATGGCGGGCGCAATGTGATCCAGTTTTCAGTGCCCAAAGCGCCGGGCGAAATCACCGACCGCAACAATACTGCGCTGATCCAGATTAACGGTGTACGCGACCGGCTGCGGGTGCTTTTGGTGTCGGGCGAACCTCATGCGGGTGGGCGCACATGGCGCAATTTGCTCAAATCGGACAGCTCGGTTGATTTGGTGCATTTCACCATTCTACGTCCCCCCGAAAAGCAGGACGGAATACCTGTAAGCGAGCTTTCACTGATCGCCTTCCCAACACGCGAACTGTTCTTGGACAAAATTGATGAATTCGACCTGATCATTTTTGATCGCTATAAACGACGTGGAATCCTGCCGTCGGCCTATCTTGAGAATGTCGCCAAATACGTGACCGAGGGCGGCGCCGTTCTCATTGCAGCCGGACCTGACTTTGCCAGTGCTGACAGTATCTATCGCACGCCTCTTTCCACCATTGTTCCGGCCCAACCGACAGCGCGTATTATCGAAGAAAGTTATCGTCCGGATGTTTCTGATCTTGGGCATCGCCATCCGGTAACATCTGATCTGCCGCGCCAGGACGACTGGGGATCATGGATGCGTCAGGTTGACGTTGAACCGACATCCGGAACCGTTTTGATGACCGGAATTG
>JAHRVZ010000314.1 GCA_019090405.1 Paracoccaceae bacterium | reverse complement strand
GGCTTTGGCGCACGCCGCACCTATGACATCGAGGCATGGATGCCGGGGCAAGACGCCTATCGCGAAATCAGTTCGGTTTCGACCACGGGGGCGTTTCAGGCGCGCCGCATGAACGCGCGGTTCCGCCCCGAAGGTGGGGGTAAACCCGAGTTCGTGCATACTCTGAACGGGTCGGGCCTCGCGGTTGGTCGTTGCCTGATTTCGGTGCTTGAAAACGGTCAGAACGCCGACGGATCGGTCACATTGCCAGACGTGCTCGCACCTTATCTGGGCGGCAAGCTGACACTGGGCGCGGACGGTGTTCTACTTTAGGCGTTTATCGCGGCGTCGTTTACGCCGCGCTTTGGGAAAGGCACCAACCGGTTTTGGTCTTCGTCCCACAGTTTCAGGTTCAAAGCAGCCACCGCTTCGGGAAACTTGATCCGGTGCGGTGCCCATTCTTCGGGTAGGTTATAGTGACAGGCGCGCAGCCGATACGATGGAATACGCGCGTTGAAATGATGGATGTCATGCAAGGTGATGCAGGCAACTACCATATCAAACCACCACCCGAAATCCAAAGCCGAAGACCCCTGGATTGCCGCAATCTGCGGGTCAAGATCAGGGCGCCGATCCCAATAGGTATCTTCAAAATTATGCTGCAGATAAACAAGAAAGACGCCAATCATCCCCCCCAGCAGGCTTGCCCCGAACCAGACCAAAACCCCGGCCCAACCAAACAGCAGGTAAAGCCCGGCCAGATATATCGCAATCACCACGTTATGCAGCAATACACCCTTAACGCCAAACTGTGTGGTGTTTTTGGGCCAGCGATAGCGAATGAAATAGGTAAACAAAGACCCCAGCGGCACCAGAATGAATGGATTGCGATATAGCCGATAGGTCAACCTTTGCCAAAACCCGGCCTCATTCCATTCCCGCAGGGTCATGGTGTTGATCTCACCGGTTTCGCGATGCTCAAGATTGCCGACATTGGCGTGATGCAGGTTATGATTCTGCTTCATCACCTCAAATGGGGCAAAGGTGAACGGCGACAGAACATGCCCGGCCAATTCGTTCTGCGCCCGCGTTTTGAACAATGAATGATGCCCGGTATCATGCTGCAACACATACAGGCGCACAGCCGAAAACGCGTTAACAATCACCATCGGGACCAGAACATACCACAGATGCACATAAGTAGCCGCCAGATAAAGCGAGACAAAATAAACTGCGAATGTCCCAAAGTAACTTAACGATGCAATTCGATTATCTTTTTCACAATACTGGCGCGTATATTCCCGCAAATTCATGACGGCCCTCAATCACTACTACCCTGCCTCTTCAATCACAGATTTTCAGACAAAATTCAACAACTCGCAGTGACGCACCTACACCCTAATTCTTCTCGTACCAAATACTCAAATTCCGTCCTAACGGTCAGTACGCCGCCCATCGATATGTTTACGCAACTTGCTGGGGGCATTCTTTTTGCGCCCCTTAAACGGGTTTTGGTCGTTTTGCGAACGCATGTACAACCGGATCGGCGTGCCAGGCATGTCAAAATCCTGCCGAAGCCCATTCACCAGATAGCGCGAATAGCTGGCTTGCATTTTATCAGGATGCGAACACATCACCACAAATCCCGGTGGCCGGGTTTTGACCTGCGTCATATACCGCAACTTGATTCGCTTGCCCTGAGGTGCGGGGGGCGGATGGGCCTCAAGCATGCCATTCAGCCAACGGTTCAGCTTGGACGTGCTGACGCGACGGTTCCAGACCTCATGGGCTTTCAGGATCGCTGTGTGCAACCGATCCAACCCCCTGCCGGTTTTGGCCGATACAGTAATCAAAGGCGCTCCGCGCAACTGCGGCAACAAACGCTCAAAGGACTCACGCAGATCCCGCAGTTTTTGTTGCTTTTCAGGCTCAACATCCCATTTGTTAACGGCGACAACAACAGCGCGGCCTTCGCGCTCGGCCAGATCAGCAATGCGCAGATCCTGTTGTTCAAACGGAATGGCTGCATCCAGCAAAACCACCACGACTTCGGCAAATTTCACCGCGCGCAGACCATCGCTGACCGACAGTTTTTCCAGCTTTTCCTGCACTTTGGCCTTGCGGCGCATACCTGCGGTATCAAACATCCGCATCGGGGTGCCGTCCCAGTCAATACGCAGCGAAATCGCGTCCCTGGTAATCCCGGCTTCAGGTCCGGTCAGCAGGCGATCTTCGCCCATGATCTGGTTGATAAGTGTTGATTTCCCGGCATTTGGCCGCCCGACGACTGCAACTTGCAATGGTTTGGCGGCAGTCGGTGCGACATAATCCTCGATGTCATCATCATCAACGTCTTCATCCAGAACCACATCGGTTTCAGGCGTATTGGTATCCGCCTGTGCGGCAAACTGATCCGCGATTGGCATCAATTGCGCATAAAGATCGTTCAGACCTTCGCCATGTTCGGCGCTCATCCGGATCGGTTCACCCAATCCCATTGAATAGGCTTCGATCACGCCTGCATCAGCGGCCGAGCCTTCGCCTTTGTTGGCCGCCAGAATCACATGGGCGCTGCGTTTGCGCAGGATATCGGCGAATGTCAGGTCAGTCGGAGTGACCCCGGTGCGCGCATCAATCATGAACAGGCAGATATCGGCCATATCCACCGCGCGTTCGGTCAATCGACGCATCCGGCCCTGCAGGCTGTCGTCGTTTACCTCTTCCAGCCCAGCCGTATCAATCACGGTAAAGCGCAGATCGCCAAGACGCGCAGCGCCTTCGCGCAGATCGCGTGTCACGCCCGGCGTGTCATCAACAAGCGCGAGTCGTTTGCCGACAAGACGGTTAAACAGGGTGGATTTGCCCACATTCGGGCGGCCCACTATGGCAAGTGTAAAGGACATCAAGGTCACGCTTTGCTATAAGTCAGATGCGCCCCTTAACCCATATGCGCGTTAACGGAAAGCGTGCAATTCACCTTTGGTAGAAACAACATAAAGCGTGCCTCCCGCTACAACCGGAGCTGTGGTGGCCCCATCAGGTACAGGAATCTGTGCAGCAATGCTGCCATCTTCGGGGGCAAAGAACCTGAGATAGCCGTCGTTTGAGGCCGTGATGATGCGGCTTCCGGCCAGAATTGGCCCGTAATGCGCAAATATCGAGGCGCGCCTTCTGGGTTTATCTTTAACGAACCCCGGCAGTTTCTGCGCCCAGATGAGTTCTCCGTCATTGGCATTCAGGCGAACAACTTCGCTGCGTTCGGTGATTGCAAACACGCTGCCTCCGACGGGCCAGACCGGATCAATTGCGCCGCGGTCCGCGGTCCAAAGGCGTTCGCCAGTGTCCACCGCAGCGGCCAGAATGCGCCCGGAATGGTTGCCGGCATATAATGTATTGCCGGAAATGACCGGGCTGCCGGTGACATCGCTGATGCGAGATGCTGCGCGCCCTGACTGGCGCGCAGTAACCGTGGCCTCCCAGCGCCGCAATCCACCACGACGGAAAGTTGTCACAATATCACCCGACCCAAAGGCAAATACTGCAAATTTGCTGGTCAACGCAGGTGCCGGAGCCCCCAAAACGTTGGAAAGACTGGGTGTACCCAGTACTTTCCATTCAATGCGCCCGGTATCGGTCTTGATCGCCCAGCCGGTATTGTCGCCTGCCACCAGATAAATCAGATCGCCGGAAACCGTTGGCGCACCGCTGCCAGTCGCGTCAAGTTTTTGCTGCCAGCGTATGCCGCCTGTCTTGGCGTCAATCGCAGCCAACCGGCCATAACCAAGAGACACATACAAAGTGCCCCCCGCATAGGCCATTCCGCCGCCGGTTGCATCTTTGTCGCCATCCAGTACGGGTCGCAGATCGGTTGTCCAGACAACCGCCCCATTGGACGCAATACCAGACACAAGCGCAGCCGCATCCAAAGTATAGACAAGACCGCCACCCACTACCGGGTCAGCCGTAATGCGCTGTCGGCGACCGTCGCCGACACCGATGGGCGTGCTCCAGATCAGTTGCGGATTGCTGCGCAACGCCGCATTGGACACCCGGTTTACCGGAGAGCCGATGGCCTGTTCCCAGTCCTTATTGTTGGTTTGCGCGGGTAAACTGATGGCACGGCTTTGGTTGACAAAATCGTTGGAGACGACAGAGCCACCTTCGACAGCTGAACGTACTTCTTCGCGTTCACCGGGAAGGATGAATTCCGGCTCGCTGCAGGCCGCAAGCGTCAACATGGCACTGGCCAGAATCATCAAGCCGGTACGCGAGGGAAAGTATGCTGCAATCATTTGCCTTGGCCTGCTTATAGTTTGATCTGTTGATTTGCTTTAATCTGCCCTGTTTGACCCGGTTGGTCCGTCTCGTGTCAGCCCTGTGTTCCCGGCAATAATTCCGGAGTACCGCCCAATGCCACAATCAACTGAGAAGCCCGTTGTTGCAAGTCCCGTCCTGCTTCGGCATCTTGCACGATCTCCTGCAACTGCGCGATTGCCGCCTCGGTGTCGCCTTCGGATATGTCCACCAGCGCCAATTGCTCCATTGCCAGCAAACGCAAAGGAGCGCCGGGTTTTGCCAGTGCTTCAAACTGAATGCGCAGATCTTGGGGTGGCAATGTCGTTGTTTGCAGCGTCAGCGCCTTGAACGCCGCAATCTGGCGATAGATTTCCTGCAACTCACCATTTGCGGCGATGTCGTTAAGACCGGAAACCGCAGCCTCGGTCTGATCCGAGTTGGCCTGCGCTGCCGACATCAGCAGTTGCACAATGGCGGCCCCACCGGGCGTATGTGCATCGACAGTGGACAACGCACTGGCGCGCTCTGAGATATCGTCGCTGGCCAGCGCCGCTATGATTTCATCGCCCAGTTTTTCGGACTGTGCCATAATTTGTGCTTTTTGGTATTCCGACCAAGCGGCGCCACCAACGATCGCAAATATTGCCACAACCGCAATCCAGCCATATCGCTTGAGCAATACGAACATACGGTCGCGGCGGACTTCATCATTTACTTCATCAATAAAACTGTCTGTATCGCTCATGCTTTGCCCTGGCTCTGACCTTTGTGTTACCCGAGACTGATGCCCCGCCCCTGCCTGCGCCGCGTGGTTGTTGCACGCTCGTCCAGGTCAGATTTGGACTCTATTAACCTGCATCACATGTCAAGCCAAGTGGCCAGCAGCCCCTAAAACTGCCCTAAATTGCACACAGAAGGAAAAAATAATAATCCAAACTGGTTAGTTTAGTCTGGACAGCGCCCAATTGAACCCTATGTGAATACTGGGTTAGGCTATACTGAAAAACAGGTTGCTGCCAACTTCCGAATAGAATTGCCAAGGAAACGCATTATGCGATTGATCCCGATTATCACTGCTTTTTTAGTTGCATTTGGGCTGTATGTTTCGGTGTTTCAACGCGATGCTCTGAGGGCATTTGCCTTGGGCGACGCCACGGCACAGGAACAAAGTGCTGACACCGCTGACCCGACCGAAACCACCAAAGATGTTGCGGATTTGGACGCCATACGCGTCGTTGTGCTAAGATCTGAGGCGACAACAATAGATAACGCAGTTGTATTGCGCGGCCAGACTCAGGCTGACCGCCAGGTTCAGGTGCGCGCCGAAACAACGGCCATTGTTATTTCCGAGCCGCTGCGCAAAGGCGCTTTTGTTAATAAGGGCGACCTTTTGTGCCAGCTTGATCCGGGAACACGCCAGGCCAGTCTGTTGATGGCTCAGGCCAATCTGGAAGAGGCCAAAAGCCACATTCCGGAATCCGAGGCGCGCCTGCAAGAGGCGTTCGCCCGCCTGGAAGAAGCCAAGATCAACAACAATGCAGCCGCCAAACTGTCCGAAGGCGGATATGCCTCAAGCACACGGGTTGCCTCAACCGAGGCAAGCGTTCGGTCGGCCGAGGCCGGAATTGAATCGGCCAAATCCGGCGTTCACACGACCCGAGCCGGAATTGAAGGTGCCGCGGCGTCTGTTGCCGTTGCCAAAACCGAGTTGGATCGTCTGATCATCCGTGCACCGTTTGAAGGTGTACTTGAAACCGACACCGCCGAGCTTGGCAGCCTTATGCAGGCCGGATCGTTATGTGCAACGGTTATCCAGCTTGATCCGATCAAATTGGTTGGCTATGTGCCCGAGGCCGCTGTGGATCTTGTTAAAGTAGGCGCTTTGGCAAGCGCACAGCTTGCCGGTGGACAGCAGGTTGCGGGGAATGTGACCTTTCTCAGTCGCTCTGCCGATCCGACGACCCGGACATTTCTTGTAGAAATTGCCGTGGCGAATCCGGGTCTTGCCATCCGCGATGGTCAGACCGCTGATATCGCGATCTCGTCTGATGGTGCGTTGGCGCATAAACTACCACAATCGTCGCTGACCCTGAACAATGACGGGCAATTGGGGGTTCGTACTGTGGACAGCGACAATATAGTCGAATTCATGGCCGTCGAATTGATACGCGATCAGGCAGAAGGCATTTGGGTGGGCGGTTTGCCGGACAAGGTTGATGTCATCATCGCCGGGCAGGAATTTGTGACTCAGGGCGTGTTGGTTAACCCGGCCTACCGCGAGGCTACTAAATGAAAGGTATAGTCGCGTGGGCCGCCAACCATTCTCGGATGGTTCTGGCCTTTATAGTCCTATTCATCTTCATTGGTGGCTTTGCATACGCCAATCTGCCCAAAGAAGGCGAACCGGATATCGAAATTCCGGTTCTTTTTGTATCAGTTCCGTTTCCTGGCATTTCGGCTGAAGACAGTGAATCCCTGCTGGTCAAACCAATGGAGACCGAATTTGCCGATCTGGACGACCTGAAAAAGATGTCCTCAACCGCTGCGGAAGGCTACGCAGGTATTGCGCTGGAATTTGAATTCGGCTGGGACAAAACAGCAGTCATGGCCGATGTTCGCGATGCTATGAATTCTGCTCAGGGCGATTTTCCCGAGGGCGCCGAACAATATTCCGTCAGCGAGATCAACTTTTCCGAATTCCCCATTGTCATCATCAACCTGACTGGCGCTGTACCTGAGCGGACGATGGCCAGAATTGCCAAGAACCTGCAGGATGACATTGAAAGCCTGGATTCGGTGCTCGAGGCTGGAATTGCCGGCAATCGTGACGAAATGGTCGAAGTCGTCATCGACCCCTTGCGCCTTGAGGCCTATAACGTCACCGCGATCGAGCTGATCAATGTGGTCAAGAACAACAACCAGCTGATTGCAGCCGGTGAGATCGAAACCGCACAAGGTACGTTTTCGGTCAAAATTCCGTCCTCATTCAACGACGTCCGGGACATCTACACCTTGCCAATCAAGACAAATGGCGACCGTGTGGTGACATTGGGCGAACTGGCCGAGATCAACTATACGTTTGAAGACCGTAAAGGCACTGCGCGCTTTGATGGCGAGAACACAGTGGCTTTGCAAGTGGTCAAACGCAAAGGCTATAACCTGATCGACACTGTGGATCAGGTCAAAGCAACGGTAGCCGCATCAGAAGCCAAATGGCCAGAGGAATTGCAGGCAGCGGTGCGGGTCGGCGCGTCTAATGACCAAAGCCGTGTTGTCGGTTCGATGGTAAGTCAGCTCGAAGGGTCGGTTCTGACTGCAATTGCGCTGGTGATGATTGTGGTTCTCTCGGCACTTGGCAGCCGCGCGGCGTTGCTTGTCGGTTTTGCGATCCCGACGTCTTTCCTTTTGTGTTTTGTATTGCTGGCAATATTGGGGATTTCGATTTCCAACATCGTCATGTTCGGCCTGATTCTGTCCGTTGGCATGCTGGTGGACGGGGCTATCGTGGTGGTTGAAAACGCCGACCGGCGCATCAGGGCGGGCACCGGCCCGATGCACGCCTATGTCGAGGCAGCACAGCGGATGTTCTGGCCTATCGTGTCTTCTACCGGCACCACGCTTTGCGCCTTCTTGCCAATGCTGTTCTGGCCCGGCGTGCCGGGGCAGTTCATGGGTATGCTGCCGGTGACACTGATCTTTGTTCTGACCGCCTCTCTTGTGGTGGCCTTGATTTACCTGCCGGTCGTGGGTGGAGTCTCGGGCCGAGTCAGCCGGATGTTTAATCGCATCTCAGAGGCGTTGCGCGCGCGGCTTCCATGGGTTGTACGTGCCGCGTTGGTGCCGCCTTCAATGTATTTGATTTTCCTTGGACTCATGCAGGTCCTGAACCCGGTTTATCTGTTTGCGGTCGGTGGCTATGCCGGATCGTTCATCGGAGCGCTGATGTTCCTGTTTGGATCGTTCGCCTCATCGGTCACACTTGGAGCCGCGCGCATTGAGCGCAAGCCAAAACAAGTCAGATCGGGCCATCAGCTGACTTTGTTTGGTCGGCTCATCCATTTTATCACCGGCAACCCGATCATGCCGATTGTGGCCATCGCGGTGGTGTTTTCTACGGTATTTTATATTGCAACCGTCTTGTTCCCGGCCAATTCCAGAGGCGTTGAATTCTTTGTTGATGCCGAGCCGGAACAGGCCTCTGTATATGTACGGGCGCGGGGCAATCTGTCCCTGATGGAAACCGACGCCATGGTCCGTGAGGTCGAAAAAGTCGTATCGGCCCACCCTGCCATCATCAACGCTTTTGCCTTTGCTGGTGACGGTGGTCTTGATACCGCGGGTCCTGGTACACGGGTGCCCTCGGACACCAAGGGTCAGGTTCAGTTTGAAATCATCCCCTGGGAAGACCGCCCGACCCAAAGCGAAAAATGGTTCTTTGGCCTGCTTGAACGTCAGGTCACCGCAGATGCCTATAATGGCAAAACGGTACTCGAAGATCTGAATGTAGAACTAAGCAAACTTTCGGGGTTTGTGGCCGAAGTACAGGCGCTTGAACAGGGTCCAGGATCGGGGAAACCGATTCACCTGCGGATCAAGGGGAACAATTGGGACGACTTGACAACTGCTGCGCTGGAAGCGCGCGCAGTATTTGAAAGCACGCCGGGGTTGATACTTGTCGAAGACACCCTGCCGCTGCCAGGTATTGATTGGCAGATCGACGTTGATGTTGAAAAAGCCGGTCGTTTTGGCGCCGATGTGGCCACTGTTGGCGCAATGGTGCAACTGGTCACACGCGGCATCCTGCTGGACACGATGCGGGTTGATACCAGTGACGAAGAAATCGAAATCCGCGTTCGCCTGCCCGAAAACGACCGCGTGCTCAGCACTTTGGATACGCTTAAGGTTCGCACGACAGGTGGTTTGATACCGCTGTCCAACTTCATCTCGCGCAAACCCGTAGCCAAGCTGGCCGAGATTAACCGCGTTGATCAGGATCGCTATTTTGATGTCAAAGCCGACGTCAGCCCTGGCCTGTCCAAGATTGTGATTGATGGGGATGACGGTGAAACCCGTCTGGCTGTGGTCCGTTTGATCGAAGAAAGCGACCTTGCAAATAGCACGACTGTTATCAACGCAGGTGGGCGGAACTTTGAATTGGTGCAATTGACTGGTGCCAACAGCGTCGACGACATGACAGCGGCTCTGGAAACCGGGGACGCCCGCTTTGTCCCGATTAACGCCAACGAACGAATTGGTGTGCTGACTGAATGGCTGGATACCACCCCGTTACCCAACTCGACCGTATCAGAGTGGACGGGCGATCGGGAAGAACAGGCCGAAAGTAGCGCGTTCCTGCAAAAGGCGTTCATGGGTGCATTGGGGCTGATGTTCATCATTCTGCTGGCGCAATTCAACAGCTTTTACAACGCGATTTTGGTGCTGATGGCGGTGGTTATGTCCACAACCGGCGTTCTGATTGGCATGATGGTCATGCAACAACCGTTCTCGATCATTATGACCGGGACCGGGATCGTGGCTTTGGCAGGGATTGTGGTGAACAACAACATTGTTCTGATTGATACCTATCAGGAGTATTCGCAATATATGCCACGGATCGAGGCGATTGTACGCACGGCAGAGTCGCGCATTCGCCCGGTTTTGCTGACGACTGTCACCACGATGTCCGGGTTGGCGCCAATGATGTTTGGGCTAAGTCTTGATTTCATCGGTGGTGGCTACAGCATCGACTCGCCCACAGCACTTTGGTGGAAACAACTGGCCACCGCCGTCGTATTCGGGCTGGGTATTGCCACGATCCTGACCTTGGTCGTCACGCCATCGCTGCTTGCACTGCGGGTCTGGTTTGTCACCTATGTCAAATGGTTTGGGCTTATCCTTACACGAGTCTTTGGTGGCAACGCGACCAGAACAGCACGCGACATGCGCCTGCGCAAAACCGCACGCAGCTTTAAAACAACCGAGATTATCTGGGATGATGAACTGGCCTCAGAGGACGGGATGCCCGGTGTTCAGGGGCTAGCAAATCCGCTGAAAGCCGCTGAGTAATAGACAAGGTAGCAGACAAGCGAACAGACTTGACCGGCAAGCATCACCTCAGGCGGCTTCGCTGTCAGCTTGCTGACGCTGCCACATGCCTGCGTATTTTCCTGCCTTGGCCAGCAATTCTTCATGCGTGCCCTGCTCGACAATTTCACCCGCATCCAGAACCACAATCTGGTCAGCTTCGGCAACGGTACTTAAGCGATGCGCTATCACGATCACGGTGCGCCCCTGCCCGGCCCGTGCCAGCGCGCCCTTGATGTCGTGTTCGGTGTTGGTATCCAAAGCGCTTGTAGCCTCGTCCAGCAACAGGATCGGAGGGTTTTTCAGCAAGGTCCGCGCAATGCCAACCCGTTGCTTTTCACCGCCTGACAGTTTCAACCCACGTTCACCAACGGTCGAATTATATCCATCTGGCAAAGACGCAATAAAATCATGAATCTGCGCATCGCGCGCAGCCTGTTCCACGTCTTGCTGTGTCGCATGCTCAAGGCCATAGGCAATGTTATAGCGGATCGTGTCGTTAAACAGCACCGTGTCCTGTGGCACGATGCCGATGGCGTCATGTAGGCTTGTCTGGGTCACGTCGCGCACGTCCTGACCGTCGATTTTCAGCGCCCCGCCGGTAACGTCGTAAAACCGGAACAACAGCCGCCCGATGGTCGATTTCCCTGACCCGGTCGCTCCGACAATTGCCACCGTTTGCCCAGCCTCGACCGTCAATGACAGCCCCTTGATGATTTCGCGTTTCGCATCATAGGAAAACCGCAGATCCTGCAGATCAATGCGTCCGCCAGTGACAACAATATCCTTGGCATCCGCTTTGTCGCTGACTTCGGCTGGTTGCTCTAGCAGATCAAACATTTCGCCCATATCCACCAGCGACTGGCGGATTTCGCGATACACCGTGCCCAGAAAGTTCAGCGGTACGGTGATCTGGATCATATAGGCATTCACCATGACAAAATCACCAACGGTCAAAGACCCCGCCTGCACTCCGATTGCGGCAAGAACCATGACGCCGATCAACCCGCCGGTGATCAGCAACGATTGACCAAAATTCAAAAATGCCAGCGAATACGCGGTCTTAAGCGCGGCGGCCTGGTATTTGCGCATGGCGCCGTCATAGCGTTCAACTTCGCGCGCCTCGGCGCCGAAATACTTGACCGTTTCATAATTCAGCAGGCTGTCGATGGCTTTTTGGTTGGCATCGGTGTCCTGCTCATTCATTTCCCGACGCAACTGCACCCGCCATTCTGTCACTGTAAAAGTGAACCAGAAATAAAGCCCGATGGTCCCGGCGACGATCACCAGATACCAAGCATCAAACATGACCGTCAGAATGATTGCCACCAACGTCAGTTCAAGGAACAAAGGCCCGATGCTGAAAATCAGGAACCGCAGCAGGAAATCTACGCCTTTGACACCACGCTCGATGATCCGGCTAAGCCCGCCCGTTTTGCGGGTGATATGATAGCGCATCGACAGGCGGTGAATATGCGCAAAGGTCTCAAGCGCCAGATGACGCAGCGCGCGCTGCCCGACCGGGGCAAACACCACATCGCGCAATTGCTGGAACCCGATATTCATCAGCC
>JAHRVZ010000313.1 GCA_019090405.1 Paracoccaceae bacterium | reverse complement strand
GGGCATGACCGAAGAAACCAAACCACGATATGCCGCTGATCTGATGGCCGGACAGGTGGCGCTTGTCACCGGGTCCGGTACTGGCATGGGGCGCGCAACTGCACTGGAAATGGCCGGATGCGGCGCGCGGCTTGTGCTGTTTGCACGGCGCAAAGACCCGCTTGAAGAAACCGCCGAGATGATCCGCGCCAAAGGTGGCGAGGCTCTTGTCGTGACGGGCGATACCCGCGACGAGGACAGCATCGAAGCGGCGATGATCAAGGTCAAGGAACATTACGGCCAGCTGGATGTTCTGGTGAATAACGCCGGTGGACAATATATTTCCGCCGCGCGCGACATCACCAACAAAGGGTTCGATACAGTTATCCGTAACAACCTGATCGGATCATGGCAGATGACCAGCGCTGCGGCGCATCATTTCATGTTCGACAATGGAGGGTCCGTGGTGTTTGTCACTGCAATTTCGGGCCGCTCGGCGCTGACCGGTTTCACCCATACAGTAGCAGCACGTGCCGGTGTCACTGGCATGATGAAAACCTTGGCCGCCGAATGGGGCGAATATGGCATCCGTTTGAATTGCGTGGCCCCCGGCACCATCAAAACCGAAGCATTGGGTCGCTATCCTATTACGCCCGAGCAGTGGCAAACGCTGAACCGCTCGGTGTTGAATCGCATGGGAACGGCCGAAGATATTTCCGGTATGATCATCTATCTGGCCTCAAAACTGGGCGGATTCATGACTGGTGAAGATGTCTATGTTGATGGCGGAGAAACCTTGCACATGGGCCATGATGCCCGTGATATGATAAATCCTGAATTATTTGTAAAAAGAGAACGCGGAGACGGCAAAAAATAGCCGCATACCAAAAAACTACCAAATGGGAGAATGCCAATGTCTGACTCACTCGTGCTGATGGAGACCAAGGACCGGGTTGCGACAATAACCATCAACAACCCGGACAAGCGCAATCCAATGAATGTGCCGACCGTCGAGTTGTTGATCGAGGCCTTTAAAGCGGCTCAGGCCGATGATGACGTCCTTGCCATTGTGCTGACGGGTGCCGGGGATCGCGCGTTTTGTGCTGGTGGTGATCTGAAGGCAGGTAAAGACGGTGGGCCGTTTACTGGCGATATATCGCAGCCCGGACATTTTGTTATCGGCCTGTTCACCCTGATGGAAAATTGCAACAAACCGATTATTGGCCGCATCAACGGTCATGCGATGGGCGGCGGAACCGGACTTGTCTGTGCCTGTGATATCGTGGTCATGGCAAGCACCGCCAAGATCGGCACGCCCGAGGTCAAGATCGGGTTGTTCCCGATGATGATCATGCCGCAGATGATAAAGGTGATCCCGCGTCGCCGCCTGTTGGAAATGTTTATTACCGGCGAACCCTGGAACGCCGAACAGGCGCTGGAATACGGCATCGTTAACTATGTGACCGAACCGGATGGGCTGGATGCCAAGGTAAATGAGTTGACCAGCCTGATCACGGCGCGTTCGCCTTCGGCTGTTCGGTTGGGGAAATATTCCTATCACGCGATGCAGGATATGACGATCGACCAGCAGTTCCGCTTTGCCGAAACAATGCTGCCGCGTATTGCTACGACAGAGGACGCCAAAGAAGGCTTCTCGGCGTTTATCGAAAAACGCGCACCAAAATGGACCGGAAAATAGGGAGAAATATCATGGCAGATCGGGTTTTGAGAATTGGTTGCGCGTCAGGTTTCTGGGGCGACACCCCCGAAGCAATCGGCCAGTTGGTCAACAAAGGCAATATTGACTATCTGGTGTTCGATTATCTGGCCGAGGTCACCATGTCTTTGCTGGCTCGCGCCCGCGCCAAAAACCCCGAGGCAGGTTTTGCCCCGGATTTTGCGCGCGCTTTGGCCCCGCATTTGCCTGAAATCAAACGTCAGGGCATCAAGGTTGTGGCCAATGCCGGCGGCGTCAACCCGCGTGGCTGTTGCGAGGCTCTGACCAAGGCTGCCAAAGACGCCGGCATCGACATCAGCGTCGGGGCGGTTCTGGGCGATGACCTGTTGGGTCGCGCCGATGAAAAACGCGCGGCTGGCACAACCGAGATGTTCTCGGGCGTAGAATTCCCCGACAATCCCATGAGCATGAACGCCTATCTGGGCGCACGCCCGATTGCTGCTGCACTGGATGCGGGTGCCGAAATCGTAATCACCGGACGTTGCGCTGATAGTGCCGTGGCCCTTGGGTCATTGATGCATGAATTCGGCTGGGGCGATGATGATTGGGACAAACTAAGTCAGGGTTCACTGGCTGGCCATTTGATCGAGTGTGGCCCACAAGGCACCGGCGGCAATTTCACCGACTGGCAGGACGTGCCGGGCTGGGATGACATGGGCATGCCAATTGTCGAAGTCTCCGCCGATGGCAGTTTCATCATGACCAAGACCGACGACACCGGCGGATTGGTTGTACCGGGTTCTGCAGGCGAACAAATGTTGTATGAAATCGGCGATCCACAGCGCTATTTGTTGCCGGATGTGGTTTGCGATTGGTCCGATGTGACGCTGGAACAGGCCGGTGAAAACCGCGTTCTGGTCAAAGGCGGGCGCGGATTGGGACGTACCGACAGTTACAAAGTATCAGCCACCCATTCGGATGGATGGCGTTCAATCAGCACGTTGACGCTGGCGGCGATTGACGCCCCGGCCAAGGCTCAGCGCGTGGCCGATGCGATCATCGACCGCTGCAACCGTTTGTTCCGTGATCGAAACCTAGGTGAATTTGACGAAGTCAGCATCGAAGTTTTGGGCGCTGAATCCTCTTACGGGGCCAACGCCCGCGCCCGCACCCGCGAGGTGGTGGTAAAAATCGGCGTGCGCCACGATGACCGCGCCGCATTGCAGATTTTCGCCGGAGAGGTCGCTCCGATGGCGATTTCCACCGCGCAGGGTCTGACCGGGTTTTATTCGGGTCGCCCAAAGGTGCAGCCCGTCGTGCGCCTGTTTTCCTTCCTACAGGCAAAGACCGATACGCCGATCTCAGTCGAAGTCGACGGCAAAGACGTACCTCTTTCGCTATCCAATGATGCGATCAAAATTGCCCCACCTGCATCGGTCGCGGGCGAGGTTGGCAATGCCGGTGCGGATGCGGTTCAGGTGCCGCTGGTGGCGCTGGCCTGGGGTCGTTCTGGTGACAAAGGCGACATCGCCAATATCGGCATCATGGCGCGCAAAACCGAATATTTACCCTATATCCGAGCCGCTCTTAGCACGGATGTGGTCAAGAAATACTTTGCGCATTTCTGCAATGGCGCGGTTGAGCGGTTTGAATTGCCCGGCTCAAATTCGCTGAACTTTATGCTGCACGAGGCGCTTGGCGGTGGTGGCATTGCGTCGGTACGGATTGATCCGCAAGGTAAAGGTTATGCGCAGATGCTGCTGGACATAGCCGTGCCGGTACCTGCGGCGTTGGCGCGTGCCGATGATCTTGAGGAGATTGGCGATGCTGACGGTTAATAACGTCCAGATCGTTTATGACAATGTGATTGAGGCCGTGCGCGATGCGTCACTGACGGTTGAACAAGGTAAAATCGTCACCCTTCTGGGGTCGAACGGGGCAGGTAAGTCGACGATCCTTAAGGGGATTTCCGGCGTTCTCTATCCGGAAGATGGTGATATCATCGGCGGCACGATGACGTTTGGTGGCAAAAACCTGATTGGCCGCAAGCCTGACGAAATCGTGCGGAGCGGCATCGTCATGGTGCCCGAGGGACGCCAGTTGTTTGAGCCGCTTACCGTCGAAGAAAACCTGATGATGGGCGGCATCACCCGCAGTCGGTCGGCTGCTGCCGATGCGCTGGACTATGTTTTTACCATCTTTCCGCGCGTAAAAGAGAAACGCAACACGGTCTCGGGCTATCTGTCGGGCGGTGAACAGCAGATGGTCGCCATTGGCCGAGCGCTGATGTCCCGCCCACGTCTGTTGATGCTGGACGAACCCAGTCTGGGTCTGGCGCCGCAGATCATCACTGAAATCTTTGGCGCGGTGACTGATCTGGTGAAGGAAAGCAACGTCGCTGTGTTGCTGGTGGAACAGAACGCCGAACTGGCTCTGTCGATCGCAAGCTACGGATATATCATCGAAAACGGTCGCGTGGTGATGGATGGAACACCGGAAAAGCTATTGAGCAACGAAGACGTCAAGGAATTTTATCTGGGCTTTTCTGAATCCGGTCACCGCCGCAACATGCGCGATGTGAAACACTATAAACGGCGCAAGAGGTGGCTGTCATGAGTGTGCTTTTGCAGGTCGATAATCTGGTTAAGAAATTTGGCGGTGTGACGGCGGTCAATGAAGTCAGCTTTCCGGTTCTGAAGGGCGAAATCTTTAGCTTGATTGGGCCGAACGGGGCCGGCAAGACAACGATGTTCAACCTGATCAGCCGGATTTTTCCGGTGACATCCGGCACGATCACTCTGGATGGCAAGGACATCACCCAGGTGGCCCCGCATAAGATTGCCGCGCTTGGCATGGGGCGAACGTTTCAGAACCTTGCGGTGTTCAAACACGCCAGCGTCGTCGACAATCTGTTGGTCGGCCGCCACAGCCACATGAAAACCAGCGTTCTGGGAGGGTTGATCTTTGGCCCGACCACCCGCGCGGCGGAACGGGCAAACCGCAGGCGGGTCGAGGACATCATCGACTTTCTGGAAATCCAGCATGTGCGCGATGTGCCGGTGGGCGCGCTGGCCTATGGGTTGCAAAAACGGGTCGAACTGGGCCGCGCATTGGCCACCGAACCCAAGCTGTTGCTGTTGGATGAAATGGTATCGGGCATGAATGCAGAAGAAACCGAGGACATCGCCCGCTTTATCCTTGATCTCAAGGAAGAGCTGGAGATCACGGTCATGATGATCGAACACGACATGGGCATTGTCACGGATATTTCCGACCATATCGGTGTGATGAATTTCGGTGAACGCATCGCTTATGGCACGCCAGATGAAATTCGCGCCGATCCGCATGTGATCGAGGCATATCTGGGGCATAAACTGGATGAAGAAGTGGGGGCAGGATGATGGATGATCTGAATCTGGCGCTCAAGAACGGCGATATCACGCTGCCTCAATTGATGATGCATTGGGCCGATACCATTCCTGATGGGTTGGCTGTTCGGGAAAAGGATCTGGGGATATGGAACCGGGCGACCTGGGGCGAATATTTCGCCAAGGTGCGCGGCTTTGCCTTGGGGTTGCATGCCATGGGATTCGGGCGCGGAGACCGTCTGGCCGTGGCCAGCGAAGATACGCCCGAGTGGCTGTATTCCGACGTTGCCACGCAGGCGCTGGGCGGTATGACCGTGGGGGTCTATCCGACCAATCCGTGGCCGGAACTCAGCTATATCCTGAAACACTCGAAAAGCCGCGTTATTGTATGCGGTGATCAGGAACAGGTCGACAAGGTTCTCGAGGCCGAGGCTGCTGATGGTGCGTTCCCTGATCTTGAACTGGTTATCTGCGTCGATATGAAAGGGATGCGCGGCTATGACCGCAGCCGCCTGAAATCGTTTGATGAGGTGGTGCAAGAGGGGCTTGATCATGCCTCGGGGCATCCTGAGGACGCCGACATTTTCCGCGATGCCGTTCTGGCAGGCAAACCGGACGAGGCGGCCGTTGTGGTCTATACCTCGGGCACCACTGGTCCGCCCAAAGGGGCGATGCTTTCGCATCGTAACCTGATCGTGGCATCTTATCCGCTGATTGATCAGTTCAATCTAACTCGGGATCGGTATTCGGTGGTGTGTTATCTACCGCTGTGCCACGTGGCCGAGCGGATTTTCTCAACTATCCTCAGCCTGATGATCGGTGGCGAGGTGAATTTTGCCGAATCCATCGACACGGTTCAGGTCAACCTGCGCGAAATTGCCCCTCAGGTGTTTCTGGGCGTGCCGCGCATCTGGGAAAAGTTGCAGCACAGCGCGACGATCCGGATTCAGGATGCACGACCTACAGCGCAGCGCATCTATCACTGGGGACTGGCGGTTGGTCGGGCGAATTTTGCCAAGATCGAGGCAGGCGGGCAATTGAACGCAGCCGAAAGCGCAAGGCAATTCATGGCTCAGATCCTTGTATTCAACCCGCTTCAGCGGTTCATGGGGATTGACAAGGTGCATTGCGGTTTTGTTGGCGGAGCCTCTATCTCGCCCGAGGTGGTACGGTTTTTTCGGGTCATAGGTGTGCCGCTGTATCAGGTCTATGGCATGACCGAAACGGCAGGTCTGGCGTTCTTTCAGAACGCCGACAAAGCCACGGTTGGGGCAACGGGGATTGCGGCACCGGGACTGCAGTACAAGATCGCCGATGATGGCGAATTGCAGATCAAGCATCCCAGCATCTTTCTGGGCTATCTCGACAATGACAAGGCCACTGCCGAAACCGTCATTGATGGCTGGTTGCAAACCGGCGATGTCGTGGAACAACTGGACAACGGTGAAATCGCGATTGTCGACCGCAAGAAATCCATCATCATCACTTCGGGGGGCAAGAACATCACGCCGTCAGAGATCGAAAATGCTCTGAAGGATTCGATCTTTATTTCCGAGGCGATCGTAGTTGGAGAAGGCCGCAATTTCCTTGGGGCGCTGTTGCAGATCGACTATGACACCGTCGGAAAATGGGCTCAGGCCGAGGGCATGGCCTATACCACCTTTAGCCATCTTGCTGGCCTAAAGCCGGTTCAGGAATTGGTGGCGAAAGAGGTGGCAAGGGTCAATGACGCCTTTGCCCGCGTTGAAAACATTCGCAAATTCGTGCTGCTGAAAAAGCAACTTGACCATGATGATGGAGAGCTGACTGCCACGCAAAAGGTGCGGCGCAACGTCATCGAGACAAAATTCAAGGCTGAAATGGCGGAAATCTACGGCTAGGGGAATCAACATGGACTATTTCATATTGCTTAGCGTATCAGGCATCGCCATTGGCGTGATCTATGGCCTGATCGGGATGGGATATGCGCTGATCTTTAAGGCCACCAGCGTGGTCAATTTCGCGCAAGGCGAAGTGATGATGCTGATCTCGTACATGGCGTTTTCCATTGCCAGTTCATGGGCTTTGCCATTCTGGGGGCTGCTGGCGGTTTGCGTCGTGCTTTCGGGGGTGGTCGGTCTGGTGATCGAACGGGTCTTTATCCGCCCCATGCTTGGACAAGAGGTGTTTTCAACCGTGATGGTCACCATCGGTCTGGCGGTGATGATCCGCGCGGTCGTAGTGATGATCTGGGGGGCTGATCCGCTGGTTCTGCCCACCGACATCGGCGACAGCGGCGTCGAATTCGGCATCGTGTTTCTATATACGTCACAGCTTTATGCCATTGGCCTGCTGGCGCTTTGCGTGTTCTGCATGTGGGCCTTTCTGCGGTTTTCGCGCATGGGCGTTGCAATGCGGGCCACGGCGGCGCGGGAAACCACCGCGCTGTTGATGGGCATCAATGTCACCCGTGTCTATTCGTTGGCCTGGGCCATCGCTGCGGTGATCGCTGGCATTTCCGGTGTGTTGCTGGGCACAATTTACGGTCTGGGACCAGACATGTGGCATCAAGGGCTGCGCGCCTTTCCTGCGGTCATTCTGGGCGGGCTGGATTCGGTGTTCGGAGCGGCCATTTCCGGCATCTTCATTGGCCTGCTGGAAAACCTGTCCGAAGGGTATATCGGGCGCGGTCTGAAAGAGATTTCCGGCTTTCTAGTCATTCTGGTGGTTCTGATGATCCGCCCCTACGGGCTGTTCGGCACGCCCGAGATCGAAAGGGTCTGATCCATGCGTACAGGTGTCATTCAGGAAAGCTATGGCGAACTTATATCGCTGTTTCGAAACCCGACCCAGATCTATTGGACTGTGGCGCTGGTGATTGGGTCACTGGTGGCCCCGATGCTGCTGTCCAACCACGTGACCTCGTTGATCAACGGCATGATGATCGTGGCGGTCGGAGTGATCGGTCTGAACCTTTTGACCGGGACGACGGGACTTATATCCTTTGGTCAGGCCGGATTTTTGGCGGTCGGAGCCTACACGGCAGCCATTCTGTCGGCTGATTACAATATGCCGCTTTGGCTGTGCCTGCCTGCGGGCGGATTGGTGGCGGCGGCTTTTGGGTTTCTGGTGGGAATCCCGTCCCTGCGTCTTAAGGGGTTGTATCTGGCCATCACCACGCTGGCCTTTACCATCATCATTACCCACATCATCCTGAGCGCCGAAACCATTACCCACGGGTCGTCCGGTATATCGACGCCCAAGCCGGCAATATTCGGTATAGAACTGGCCACAGACAAATCGTTCTACTACCTGATCCTGGTGGTGCTGACGCTGGCCATACTGGGGTCTGCCAACATTAAGCGCAGCCGCATCGGGCGTGCCTTTCTGGCCATCCGCGAACAGGACATTGCCGCGCGGGCGATGGGTGTTCCGGTGGCGCGTTACAAGCTTTATGCCTTTGTCGTCAGCTCGTTCTATGCGGGGGTGGCGGGGGCGCTGATGGCCTATCAGATCCGCTTTGTGAACGTGGACAGCTTTAGCCTGATCATTTCGATCGAGGCGGTGTCCATGATCATCGTTGGTGGCCTTGGCTCGACCGCGGGGGCGGTGATCGGCGTGTTCTTTGTGCTGGGGCTGGCCGAGATTCTGAACCTTGTGTTCAGCTCGATGGGCGGACCGATGGGGTCGATGTCAGCACTAGAGC
>JAHRVZ010000312.1 GCA_019090405.1 Paracoccaceae bacterium | reverse complement strand
CGGTTTGAACCTGTCAGCAAATATGACAGCGGTTGCCGTGAAGGTGACAACGCCGAGGGCAAGTGTTTTGGCGGTACAGCGCGTCTGGTGACAGCAATTGCCGATGCGAGGGCGCGATCCAACAACAGCATTCTTGTAGATGGCGGTGATCAGTTTCAGGGCTCGTTGTTCTATACCTATTACAAAGGCAAAGTTGCTGCCGAGATGATGAACAAGCTTGGCTATGACGGGATGACCGTTGGCAACCACGAATTTGACGATGGCCCCGAAGTGCTGCGCGGATTCATGGATGCTGTGGATTTCCCGATTGTCATGTCCAACGCCGACGTTTCAGGCGAGGAATTGCTGGCAGGCAAGCTGCATAAATCTGTTGTCATTGAACGTGGCGGTGAAAAGATCGGACTGATCGGTCTGACGCCACAAGATACTGATGAATTGGCCAGTCCCGGCCCGAACGTCAAATTCTCTGATCCGGTTGCCGCTGTCCAGGGCGAAGTCGACGCGTTGACGGCGCAAGGTGTGAACAAAATCATCGTGCTGTCGCATTCCGGTTATATCGTAGACCAACGCGTTGCTGCGGAAACCACAGGTGTTGATGTGATCGTTGGGGGGCACTCTAACAGCTACCTTAGCAACACATCAGATCGCGCCGTTGGCCCGTATCCGACCATGGTTGGCGATACCGCGATTGTGCAGGCCTATGCCTATGGCAAATTCCTGGGCGAATTGAACGTGACCTTTGATGATGATGGCAACGTGATTACGGCCACGGGTGAACCGATCTCGATGGACGCAGCGGTTGCAGAAGATGGCGACACCGTTGCCCGCATCGCTGAGCTGGCCGGGCCGTTGGATGAAATCCGCACCAAAATCGTGGCAAGTTCGGCGGGGTTGATCGAAGGCGATCGTGCCGTGTGCCGCGTGCAGGAATGCGCCGTTGGCAATCTGGTGGCTGACGCGATGCTGGACCGGGTGGCGGATCAGGGCGTTACCATTGCCATCGCCAATTCCGGCGGTTTGCGCGCCAGCATCGAGGCGGGTGACGTGACAATGGGTCAGGTGCTGACGGTGCTGCCGTTCCAGAACACCCTGTCCACGTTCCAGATCGACGGGGCCGGCATTATTGCCGCTCTGGAAAATGGTGTCAGTCAGGTAGAAGAGGTCAAAGGCCGCTTTCCACAGGTTGCCGGTTTGACGTTCAGCTGGGACATGTCGGTTGCCCCCAACGAAGGTCGCGTGTCGGATGTGATGGTCGCGTCAGGGGACGGTTTTGTTCCGATTGATCCAAAAGCCACCTATATGGTTGTGACCAACAACTATGTCCGCAATGGTGGTGATGGATACAAGATGTTCAAAGGTGATGACAAAATGGCCTATGACTTTGGTCCTGACCTGGCCGATGTAACAGCGGAATATCTGGCCGCCAATGCACCTTATCAGCCTTATACGGACGGTCGTATCAAGCAAAAGTAATCCTGACCCTTATTGGGCCGGACATAACAGGCGCGCTGGTCAACGGCGCGCCTGTTTTCTATTGTGGGCCTTATGTGTGGTCGACTGGCAATAACGCTTCCTACGGATGCAATGGCACAATTGTTTGCGGCTAGTCCGGCAAATGACCTGCCGGATGTGCCCAATTACAATGTTTGCCCGACCAACAAACTGCACGTCGTGCGACAGGGTGAAACCGGGCGCCAACTGGTGCCGATGCGCTGGGGGTTTCTGCCTCATTGGTACAAAGCGGAAAACGGCGGGCCTTTGCTGATCAATGCGCGCGCCGAAACCATCGCCGAGAAACCCGCCTTTCGGGCGGCCTGCCGTGAACGGCGTTGCTTGATTGCGGCCACCGGGTTCTACGAGTGGACCAAAACCCCTGATGGCGCGCGTCTCCCTTGGTATTTTCAACGCCGCGATGGTGCTGTGATTGCATTTGGCGGGATTTGGCAAACATGGGGCAAGGACGAGCCGCAATCGAGTTGTGCCATAGTCACAACAGCGGCCAATACGCATGTGTCCAAGGTTCACCACCGGATGCCCTTGGTCTTGGAGCCTAAGGACTGGTCGCTATGGCTGGGCGAAAAAGGCAAAGGGGCTGCGACATTGCTCGCCCCCGGCGATGATGAGGTGCTTGAGTATTTTCGGGTTGATCCAGCGGTTAATTCCAACCGGGCACACGGGGCAGAATTGATCAACCCCATTGAGGATTGATCCGGGCGAAATCAAACGGCGCAAACCCGGTTAAATACAATAGGCGTTAGTCGTCGCCATGTCTGCGAATTTCGCCCTTTTCAACATCGCCAAGGTACAGACCAAAGCTTTGCGTACGGTGTTCCTGAGCAAACCGCCGCAAAATCAAGTGTTGCATGTCGGTCTTTGCCGGGCCTTGCTCAAACGAATTGATCGGCACGCTTTTGAGCGGACAATCGGTTGGCACGTCGGCAATCCGGGCGCGCAACACAACATGATGAATGCCGGATTTAGATCCCGATTTTGGTCCCGAATTGGGATTGTCATACACCGAATAAACCGGGCCCATATGTGCATCCAGTCCAATGCTGTGCAGATAGACCGACAGCGCTCTGCGTGCTCCGGTGTGATCGTCTAGTTGCACAGACGGCAATTTGTTGTCGCGGGTCAACAGTATATTGTCCTGATGCACCAGAATGACACTACCCACAGATAGCTGCGAGGCGCTTGCCGGAGCATTGGCCTGACGTTCTTTGCTCAGGCTGAAATAGCCGCCATTGTTATAGCCAAGTCCGGGCCGATCCGTGGCATCAAAATCTGTGACGCGCCCCAACAAAACCAAATGATCCCCGGCATCAACGCGCTGGGTCACTGTGCAACTAAACGCGGCAGTGCGCCCGGAAATCAAAGCACATCCATTGCTGTCTGCGGCCCAATCGGCCTTGCTGAACCTGTCGCCTTTGTCTGCGGCAAAGGTGTTGGACACAGCTTCCTGCCCTTCGGCCAGTATATTGATGGCAAAATGGTCTGTCGTGCTAAAGACGTCAAACGATGATAAATGCCGCCCCGGACAGACCAGCAATAGCGGCGGGTCAAGAGATACCGAAGTAAAGGAATTGGCCGTGAACCCGACATTTCCGCCATCCGCTGCCCGTGCAGTGACCACGGTCACGCCCGTCATAAAACGCCCAAACGCGCTGCGCAATAATTCTGGGTCGGGTGAGGTCATGCGGTAGTCCCTTTGGGATTGAAAAACCGGATCAGGTGTTGAGTTATCATATCACGATGAACCGCAGGGGCCATATGTGCCGTGTCTTTCCCATCTGCGTCCTGTCCATTGGGACACAAATCCATTTCTTCGTGGCTTTTGGTTGAATAAGCAGATGCCTGACAGTTTGTCAGCAATGCGTAAACCCCAAAAGTAGCATCGCGTTTTTTGGGCGATCCTTGTATTGGCCAGAGAAATCAATACAGATTGAGCAATGACCCAACAGTCTCAACCCGACACAAAGCAAACGCAAAACAAAACTGTCCGGATGCTGTGGACCGGGGCTGGCCTGTTGTCGCTGTTTATTGGCGGGCTTGGCGTGGTCTTGCCATTGTTGCCAACGACGCCTCTGGTCATTCTGGCGGCATTTTGCTTTTCCAAAAGCTCTCCGAGATTGCGTCACTGGTTGCTGAACCACCGCACGTTTGGTCCCCTGATCCGCGACTGGGAGGCCACAGGCTCTATTGCTCCGAAATATAAAGCGATTGCGCTAACCGCTATGGCGCTGGCATTTGCGCTAAGCCTTGCAATGGGCCTAAAGCCGCTGATTTTGGTAATTCAGGCAGTTTGTCTATGTGGTGCCGCGCTATATATACTAAGTCGACCAAATGGATAATGACGCCGCTAAGAAACGACGCAAAGCACCGTGTAAGGCACCGTGCAGAAATAAACCAAATAATAATGAATATTTGGTAAAGCGTGGTCTTGAAAGGCATAAATGGGCATCCCATATAGATGTTAACACCATAAACATTGGCCCATAAACATTGG
>JAHRVZ010000311.1 GCA_019090405.1 Paracoccaceae bacterium | reverse complement strand
TCGTCAAACATCTGTTCGACCAGTTCGTCGTCATTCAATTCCGACAGGATGATGTCATCTTGTTCCGACATGCGCGCGATTCCTTGACTTGATTAGAGACCGGTTGGTCTCTCCTTTTTTGACCTCTATGGGCGAAACCACTGCAATATTTGCGACATTGGCGGTTCTGCAACCGACCTATACGGCTGATTTCAGAGAATTTCCAATGAAGATATTGCAGGAAGATGATGCAGCGATTGCATGTGTTCGTGGTTTGTTCCATATTTACGGCCATGATTTCCGAAACTGGCATAGATAAGGACAGACGCCGCGCACGCGGTGCACTGAACAATGTCACCGGACGTTTTGATCTTGCACGGGTCGAGGTTGGTGACGGTTGGGACATTCCCGAAGACCGGCCCGGATTTCAAACTCAGGTCAGCTGCGAAGCGGCGCGCAGCCTGATCACCTATAACCGATCACCTGATTTGCCGTTTGACCGCTCGATCAACCCGTATCGGGGATGCGAGCATGGCTGTATCTATTGTTTTGCGCGTCCAACACATGCCTATCTGGGACTGTCACCGGGGCTGGATTTTGAAACCCGGCTGGTGGCACGTCCTAACGCGCCGGATGTGCTGCGGCATGAGTTAAGCGCGCGACGCTACAAGGTTGCTCCGATTGCGATTGGGACCAATACCGACCCTTATCAACCGATTGAAAAAGAATACAAAATCACCCGATCCTGCCTGCAGGTATTGGCCGAGTTCAATCACCCCGTGGCGATTGTCACCAAAGGTGCGATGATCGAACGCGATCTTGATATTCTGGGACCGATGGCGGCAAAGGGTCTGGTGCGCGTCGGGGTTTCGCTGACCACGCTGGACGCGGATCTTTGCCGCCGGATGGAGCCGCGCGCGCCCTCACCAAAGCGGCGGTTGCAACTGATCGAGCGTTTGGTTCAGGCAGGTGTGCCGGTGCGCGTCATGACGTCGCCGGTCATACCGGGGTTGACGGATCACGAACTTGAGGCGCTGCTTGAGGCGGGCAAAGAGGCAGGGGCAGATGCGGCAAGCTGGATCATGTTGCGCCTGCCGCGCGAAGTGTCCGAGCTATGGCAGGACTGGCTGGCAGAGTATGAACCGGGGCGGGCAGCGCGGGTGATGGCGCGGCTGCGTGAAATGTACGGGGGCCGCGACTATGATCCCCGGTGGGGGCAAAGGATGCGCGGCGAAGGGGTCTATGCGCAAATGGTGGCGCAACGGTTTAAGGCTGCGACACGACGGTTGGGACTGGATGGCAATACCGCACCGCTGCGCTGTGATCTGTTTCGCAATCCCGAAACTGATCGGCAGTATTCGTTGTTTTAGCTGTGTGATCAGGTGTTAGTGACGGTTCGTGGATTGCGTGTATTTCACAAATGTCCTGAAATCCGACTTTTGCATTTGCGGACCTGTTGATTAGATACAGTTAAGGAGGATCAGTTTTTGGATAAATGGGATCGACGTTATAGTCTGCCGGGGTATCAGTTTGGCAAAGAACCGGCAGAGTTTCTGAAGCGCACCGCCGGGCTGCTGCCAAAGAAATCGCGTGTGTTGTGTGTCGCGGATGGGGAAGGGCGCAATTCGGTCTACTTGGCGTCCCTTGGCCATGATGTGACAGCGTTTGACGCCTCTGGCGTGGCGCTTGCCAAGTCATTGGATTTGGCCGCAGAACGTGGTGCAGAGGTCGAATTCAACCTGTCTGGCGTAGAAGACTGGGATTGGTCTCGAAAATTTGACGTTGTTGTCGGAGTGTTCATTCAGTTCGCCGGACCGGTGTTGCAGAAACAGATGTTTGACTGGATGCGTGGCGCTCTTGTTCCTGCAGGGTTGCTAATGTTGCACGGCTATGTCCCACGACAGTTGAATTACAATACCGGTGGTCCGGGCGTGGCCGAAAATATGTACACCAAAGCCCTGTTAAGCGATGCGTTCAAAGGCTTTGAGGTTTTGTTGCTTGAGGATTATGACGCTGAAATCGACGAAGGGCCGGGCCATTCCGGTCGCTCGGCGCTTATCGACTTTGTCGGGCGTAAACCGATTTGAAGCAAACGAAAAAGGTTAGCCCCGGCGACGACGTCGTGTTTTACGTTCAGGGGCAACGCTGTCGCCGGTGCCATCGGATTCCGAACTGAATGCGCCAAGCGTTTCAGAGATCTGCTCCAATGTCGGAAGGCCAGACCGCGGCCGGGTATCCAGTGCCTCACGCATATGGCGCAGATGCTCTGGCATTGTGCCACAACAGCCCCCAATAACCTTTGCGCCGCTGTCGCGTGCCATCACGGCATAATCCGCCATCAGGGCAGGGGTGCCATCGTAATGAATGTGACCATCGACATATTTCGGGATGCCGGCATTGCCTTTGGATATGATCGGGCGTTCTGTCCCCTGAGCGCTAAAGCCAAGAACGGTACGCAGGATATCCGCAGCTCCGGTGCCGCAATTGGCGCCAAACCCAAGCGGAGGCGTGTCCAGGTCTTCGACAAGTTTCACCATTTCCGAGGAGGTGATGCCCATCATGGTGCGCCCGGCGGTGTCAAAGCTCATCGTGCCGCACCATGGCATGTCGGCCAGCGCAAATGCCTCGGCGGCGGCGCGGAATTCTTCGGCGGCACTTATGGTTTCGACCCATAGGATGTCGACGCCCCCAGCCTTAAGCCCGTCTGCCTGTTCGTGAAACATTTCAACCGCCAGGGAATGGCTGAGAGGGCCAATAGGTTCCATAATCTCGCCCGTCGGTCCGACAGAACCGGCAACAATGATCGTGCGGTCGGTCTTGTCGGCAACATTGCGGCCAAGTTCAGCACCGATGCGGGACAATTCGTGCACGCGGTGTTGGGCGTCGTGCAGTTTCAGGCGCGCAGCAGTACCGCCAAATGTATTGGTTAGAAACAGGTCACTGCCTGCATCAACCGCGCCCTGATACATCGCAGTGATTTTGTGTGGATTTTCGGTATTCCAAAGTTCCGGAGCTTCGCCGGCCTCAAGCCCGGCATTGAACAGGTTTGTGCCGGTCGCACCATCCGCAAGAATCACATCATGGGTTTTCAGCATTTCAGTGAATGCGTTTGTCATATCCGGAATCCTAACAGGTCGCGGCCCAATATAGCCAGCGTACCCGCTGTTTCATTGCAGCAGGCACAAAGCAAATTGAAAATTCTCATAATCTTATTGAAGGCGACGCATTACAGCGCCATTTTCTACTGCGCCGATGGGTTAAAATCAGGAATGCTCTTCCATGATTTCCGCTTTGGCCTTGATCATGAGTTCTGCCATCTTGGAACGAATTGCCTTCTCATCTGCCAAATCACCAAGATAGCCGACAAGAAGTTGCACGACGTCTTCATGGCCAGCCTCAGCCAGATCTGTTTTGACAACGGTTCGCGCATAGGCCTGAGCGACTTCGAGGGGTTCGCCTTTCAGGCCCGCGGCCCAAAGCCCCAAGTGTTTATTGCGTCTGGCATTGGCATTGAATTTCATTTCCGCGTCATGGGCGAATTTGGCTTCGAATGCGGTTTCGCGTTCGTCAAATGTGGACATTGGTTTTGGGTCCTCTTGGCTAAAATGTTGTTAAGTCTGATATGCAACCGCCATAGGCTTTGTGCAAGGGCTTAGGACATGCTTGCGACATACTTGCGACACTGCGGCCCTTGTACTATGAGAGCGGCAGGGGCGGGGACTCGGCCCAGCTGCACCCCTGAAAGGCACATAAATGGCGCGTCGCAAAAAGATTTACGAAGGTAAAGCCAAGATTTTGTATGAAGGTCCCGAACCGGGAACCATTGTGCAATATTTCAAAGATGATGCCACAGCGTTTAATGCTGAGAAGATGGAAGTGATCGACGGCAAGGGAGTGTTGAATAACCTGCTGTCTGAATATTTTATGAACGGGCTGAATACGATCGGCGTGCCGACGCATTTTATCCGGCGTCTGAATATGCGCGAACAACTGGTGAAAAGTTGCGAGATTATTCCGCTTGAGGTGATCGTCCGCAACTATGCCGCCGGGAGCTTGTCAAAACGACTGGGAATCGAAGAAGGTCAGCAATTGCCACGCCCGATTGTCGAGTATTGTTACAAAGACGATTCTTTGGGCGATCCTTTGGTTTCAGAGGAACACATCGCGGCCTTTGGTTGGGCCAGCCAGCAGGATATGGATGATATTTTATCACTGGCTTTGCGGGTCAATGATTTCATGTCGGGTATTATGCTGGCGGTTGGGATTCGACTGGTAGATTTCAAAATCGAGATCGGCCGGATTTTTGACGGAGATTTTCAGCGGTTGGTTATCGCCGATGAAATCAGCCCGGATAGTTGTCGGTTGTGGGACATTGAAACCAACCGCAAACTTGACAAAGACGTGTTTCGCCGGGATTTGGGCAATCTGACGGATGCCTATGCCGAAGTTGCCACAAGGCTGGGTGTGATGCCGAAAAATTCGCCGCAATTGATTAAACCGACGTTGATAAACTAAAACGCAGGCTGATTTGGCTGATGTTGAATTGGATATTTGGGCCAAAATGAAACTGCAAAAATGAGACCAAGAGTTTCGCGAGCAGATCAAGGAAAGACGCTATGAAGGCACGGGTGCATGTGATGCTGAAGACCGGGGTTCTGGACCCGCAAGGCGCGGCTGTGCGCCATGCGCTGGGGGCGATGGGCTTTGATGGGGTGAATAAGGTACGTCAGGGTAAGGTTATCGAGCTTGATCTTGCAGATGGCACCAGCAAGGCGGATGTGACCGAGATGTGCGAAAAACTGCTCGCCAATACGGTGATTGAGTCCTACACGATCGAGATATCCTGATGCGCGCTGCGGTTGTTGTCTTTCCCGGATCCAACTGTGATCGTGATCTGGCGGTGGCGTTTGAGGCTGCAGGGGCAGAAGTGTCGATGGTCTGGCACAAGGACAGCGAACTGCCGGATGGCATTGACATCGTTGGCATTCCTGGCGGGTTTTCCTATGGCGACTATCTGCGGTGCGGCGCAATTGCTGCGCAATCGCCGATTTGTAAGGCAGTGGCGGCACACGCCAATCGTGGCGGCTATGTCATGGGAATTTGCAACGGTTTTCAGGTGCTGACCGAAACCGGGTTGTTGCCGGGAGCTTTGTTGCGCAATGCCGGGTTGAAATATATTTGCAAGACTGTTGGCCTGAAGGTTGAAACCAGCGACAGCGTCTATACGGCTGGCTATACAGCGGGCGATGTGATCGACATTCCGATTGCGCATCACGATGGCAATTACTTTGCTGATGACGCCACATTGGCCGAATTGCGCGATCAGGACCGGATTGCATTTTCATATACCGACAATCCAAACGGCTCGGTCAGCGACATTGCCGGGATTTTGTCAGCCAACCGCCGGGTGCTGGGTATGATGCCGCATCCGGAACGTGCCGCCGATGCCGGGCATGGCGGCACCGACGGAGAGGCGCTTTTCCGCGCGTTGACGGGTGCGCTGATTACAGCGTGACTTGAGCCGGGACGAAGGGCGGCGTATTCTGGCTTTATGGTCAAGCTCCAAAAACCTTCTGACAAGGTCGGCTCTAACAAGGTCGGCACAGACACCCAAACCACCAGCATAGGCTGGTGGACGCGTCTGGCTTTGTTGACTTTGGTGGCTGCGGCCGTGGGCATTGTATTGGTGACAAACCGGCTTTTGACTGACCGGTTTACCGAAAGCACCCGTAACCGAGCCGAATTGCGTCTGGCGCTTTACAGCGGCAATCTTCTTAGCGAATTGCGTCGAAACGCCATTGTTCCGCAACTTCTGGCGAGTGATCCGACGTTGATTGCTGCGCTAAATTCCAACAATTTCAGTCAATCCACACAAAGATTGCTGTCTTTCGTCGAAGAGATTGGCGCAGCATCACTGATGTTGCTTGATCTTGAGGGGCGCACCGTGGCCGCCACCGACCGAAATCGACTGGGATCGTCGCACCGCAACGAGGCCTATTTTGTCGATACTGTCAGGTCCAATGCGACAATATTTTCGGTCATTCCCCGAGAAGCCGGCGGCTATAGCTTTACTTACGCCCGACGGATCAAAAGCGGCGCGTCCCCATTGGGGGTGATTGTAGTCGAAGTTGACATGCAAAAATTTGAACGGGCCTGGTCGGGGATATCTGATGCTGTGTTGGTGACCGACAGTACCGGCACGATCATTCTGGCGTCTGAACCGCGTTGGCGGGGTCTGAGCGAAAGCAAGGCGTTAAAGCGCGAAACCCCATTGGGCGCCATTGAACGCGCGATCCGGGTGACGTCGGATTGGACGGCCCTTCCGGCCGACGCCTATTTGCGCGGCGAGGCGGTGATGCGGATGCAAGGCCGTATTCCGTTTCGCGGCTGGCACATTACGTCGTTTACCACCTATGCGTCGATCCGCGAGCGGGTGAATGGGGTTCTGGCGCTTGAGATTATGGGATTCGCCATCATGTTGGCGCTGGCGTTTTACGCGCTTGGTCGCAAAACAGCGTCGCGTATGGTGCTGTTTCAACGTGAATCGGCAGAGCTTCGCGCATTGAACGTTCGCTTGCAGCGGGAAGTCGCCGAGCGTGAACGGGTGCAAGAGACCCTTGCTGTGACCGAACAAACCCTGGCGCAAAGTTCAAAACTTGCCGCATTGGGCGAGATGTCGGCGGCTGTCAGCCATGAATTGAACCAGCCTTTGGCGGCGATGAAAACCTATCTGGCGGGCGCGCGCCTGCTGTTAAGGCGTAACCGGTCCGAAGAGGCGCTGGCCTCGTTTGGGCGCATTGATGATTTGATCGAACGGATGAGCGGCATAACCCGGCAGCTTAAATCCTATGCCCGCAAGGGGGCTGAAACGTTTTCTCCGGTGAACATGAATGACGCGCTGGCATCTTCGCTGTCGATGATGGAGCCTCAGTTGCGTCAAAGACAGGTGCAGATTGCACAGGTTCTGCCCGAAAAGCCGGTCTATGTGATGGGCGACCGCATGAGGATTGAACAGGTTTTGGTCAACCTCTTGCGCAATGCGCTGGACGCCACCAAATCAGTCTATGATCCCGAGATAGAGATCATTCTGGCCGCAGGAGACACAGCAACATTGACAGTTCGTGACAATGGAAACGGGGTTGAGGACTTTGATTCACTGTTTGAGCCGTTTTATACCACCAAGCAGGCCGGCGATGGTGTTGGACTTGGGCTTGCGATCTCGTCTGGGATCGTAAACGATCTTGGCGGACGATTGACGGCCCGCAATGGAACCAACAATGGCGCTGTGTTTGAGATGCAGTTGCCAATACTGGATGAAACAGATGGTGTTGACGGCAACATTCAGGCTGCCGAGTAGCCCCCCGTCGAGCAAGAAGGAAATGTTATGGCACAGGCCATGAAGATTGCAATTGTGGATGACGAGCGTGACATGCGCCAGTCGATCAGCCAGTGGCTGGCCCTTTCAGGCTATGACACCGAAACCTTTGGCAGCGCCGAAGACGCTCTTAAGGTGCTTGGATCGGATTATCCGGGCATTGTGATATCAGACATCAAGATGCCGGGCATGGACGGCATGCAGTTTCTGAAGAAACTGATGGGGACCGACAGTGCATTGCCCGTCATCATGATTACTGGCCATGGCGATGTGCCTATGGCGGTCGAGGCGATGCGCGTCGGGGCGTTTGATTTTCTGGAAAAGCCGTTTAATCCGGATCGCATGTCGGAATTGGCAAAACGGGCCACGGGTGCGCGGCGACTGGTGCTGGACAATCGGGCGCTGCGTCAGGAATTGTCTGATGGCAATCAATTGATGAAAAAGCTGATTGGCTCTAGTCCGGTGATGGAGCGTCTGAAAGAGGACATTCTTGATCTGGGGCAGGCGGATGGTCACGTGTTGATTGATGGCGAAACCGGCACCGGCAAAACACTGGTGGCTCATGCGCTGCATGCGGTTGGCAGCCGGGCGGGCAAAAAGTTCGTTTTGGTAAGCTGTGCGGGCCTTGAAGAAGATGCGCTGTCCAAGCGTCTGTTTGGACCAATGATGCCCGAAGACGCCCAATTGCCAGCAATAGAAGAGGCGCGCGGTGGAACCTTGGTGCTTGAGGACATAGATGCGCTAAGCGAAGCGCAACAGGCCAAATTGCTAGGGGTCATCAATGAACAGGGCACGCCTGCCGAAACCCGCATTATTGCCATCAGCAACCTGCAAGAGGCCGGTCGTACCTGCGAGGACGTGCTGCGCCCTGATCTGTTTTACCGGCTTGCGGCGTTGCGTGTGACCGTGCCGCCGCTGCGTCAGCGCGGCGAGGACATCCTGATCCTGTTTACCCGGTTAAGCGAGCAGTTTTCCGAAGAATATGGCTGTGAGGCTCCTCAGGTTAATGCTCAGGAGGCAGCACAGCTGTTGCAGGCACCCTGGCCGGGCAATGTGCGCCAGTTGATCAACATCGCCGAGCGCGCGGTGCTGCAGGCCCGACGCGGAAGCGGCACCATTGCGTCCCTGCTGATGTCGGATCACGAGGAAATGCAGCCGGTTATGACTACCGAAGGCAAACCGCTGAAGGAATACGTCGAAGCGTTTGAGCGGATGTTGATCGACAACACTATGCGGCGGCACAAGGGGTCTATTGCCGGGGTGATGGACGAACTTTGTCTGCCGCGCCGAACGTTGAACGAGAAAATGGCCAAATACGGTTTGCAACGATCAGAGTATCTTTAGCGATTGCGCTTGGCATCTCTGCGGTTTTTTTCAGCAGTGGCCCAAAGTTTAGTTTAATTTTCATGTATCATTGTAAATCACCATTGTATTTGCCCCTGTGCTGCCCTTATGTTGCAGTTACAGGGCTGACATATTAGATGTCAGACAACCCTAAGATGAGTTTCGCTGTTTACGCCCTCTGCCATCATCAGATTCGCAAGGCTGGACAGACCGATTGGGTCTTTACTCAAAGACCAGTGTAGTGCCCGCGCTTTAAAAAGGCGGGGGAATTGAATGGGCAGGGACGGGATCATCCGACCTGTCGGAGAAGAAACGCGATGACGCGCGCGCCAGTATTGAGCATAAAGGCAGGGGACCCTAGGGTCAGGCCCTGCCGCGTTGCGTCCGAATTCGCCCTTACAAGACACATCCCCAGACACGCTGCCCCCCCGGGGCAGGCGCGATTGCGGCTGTGCACCAAGGAAACATGGCTAAGAAAATGCTTATCGATGCCACCCACGCCGAGGAAACGCGCGTTGTGGTGGTCG
>JAHRVZ010000310.1 GCA_019090405.1 Paracoccaceae bacterium | reverse complement strand
CTTCTCGTTTGGCAAGTTCCACCAGAACATCATCCAGCGTTACATCGCGTGCCGCCAACATGACCAACAGGTGATAAAGCACATCTGCCGCTTCGGATGTCAGACGCGCGCGGTCGCCTTTGACGGCTTCGATAATGGCCTCTATCGCCTCTTCGCCGAATTTCTCGGCACATTTTTCTGGACCTTTGGCCAGCAATTTGGCGGTCCAACTGCTGTCGGGGTCCGCGTTCTTGCGCGATTGGATCGTGGCGGCAAGGGTTTCTAATGCGTTCATGTCAGCCTCATCGGGATACCGGCAGCGGCCATATGTTGTTTGGCCTCGTGAATGGTGAAATCACCAAAATGAAAGATCGACGCTGCCAGAACCGCGCTTGCGCCGCCTTTGGTGACGCCTTCGACGAGGTGATCCAGCGTGCCGACACCACCGCTGGCAATAACCGGAACATGCACCGCATCACTGATGGCGCGGGTCAAAGGCAGGTTGAAACCCGCGCGCGTGCCATCACGATCCATGGATGTCAGCAGGATTTCACCGGCGCCCAGATCAACAACCTGTTGGGCAAATTCCACCGCATCAATGCCCGTGGATTCGCGCCCCCCGTGCGTGAAAATCTGCCATTTTCCCGGTGATACGGTTTTGGCGTCAATCGCCACCACAATGCACTGGCTACCAAACTGATCCGCAGCCTCGGCCACGACCTCAGGGCGGGCCACCGCGGCGGAATTGAATGACACCTTATCGGCCCCTGCCAGCAACAAATCACGCACATCTTCGCGTGATCGCACGCCACCCCCAACAGTCAGCGGGATATAACATTGTTCGGCCGTGCGCTGAACCACATCAAACATGGTGCCGCGATTTTCAATGGTCGCTTTGATGTCCAGAAAACACAGCTCGTCCGCGCCAGCCGCATCATAGGCCCGCGCGCTTTCGACCGGATCACCGGCATCCACCAGATCGACAAAGTTCACGCCTTTCACGACACGGCCATCGGCCACGTCCAGACAGGGGATAATGCGGGTTTTCAGCATTTGGGGAGCCTTTGAGAATACTCATCCGGTATGCACAGTTACCATGCAAAATTCAATGGTAACTGCGGTCAGAACCTTAGGATTTGATCGCCGCCAATGCCTGAGCCAGATCAATCGCCCCGTCATATAGTGCACGTCCCGAAATCGCGCCGTTCAGAGCGACACCGCAGTCACGCAGTGCAATCAGGTCTGCCAGTGACGACACACCACCCGAAGCTATCACCGGAATAGACACCGCACGGGCAAGATCGGCGGTGGCCTGAATATTCGGCCCCTGCATGGCACCATCGCGGTTGATGTCGGTGTAAATAATGGCCGCGACGCCTGCGTCCTCAAACGATCGCGCAAGGTCGGTGACCAAAACGTCTGTTTCTGTCGCCCAGCCTTTGGTGGCAACACGACCATTACGCGCATCAATACCAACCGCAATCTTGCCGGGGAATTCACGCGCGGCCTCGCGGACCAGATCGGGGTTTTCCACCGCAACAGTGCCCAGAATAACTCGCGCCAGACCCTTTTCGATCCACGACGCTATTGTTGCCATGTTGCGAATGCCGCCACCAAGTTGGGCGGGAACGTCGCAGGCCTTTAGTATTGCCTCGACCGGGGCTGCGTTGACGGGTTCTCCGGCGAAGGCTCCGTTCAGATCGACCAGATGCAGCCATTCACAGCCGGCATCCACAAAGGCCTGTGCCTGCGCCGCCGGATCATCGTTAAACACTGTGGTCTGTTCCATATCCCCATGCACAAGCCGCACGGCCTGTCCGTCTTTGAGGTCAATCGCGGGGTATAGGATCATCGGGCCACCTTTCGCCTGTTATCGGCGCGGTATTGCACGCAGGCGCACCCAATTGCAACGCAGGTTTTGGTGCGGTTTTATCAGGGCGGCATTTGCGGGTTGGGGAACCCTTAGGGTGCCCATTTCAGGAAATTCGCAATCATCTGCAGGCCGGTGTCTTGGCTTTTCTCGGGGTGGAACTGCATGCCGATCATTGTATCGCGCCCAATCACCGCCGTAACATCGCCGCCATAATCCACATGGGCCAACCGGTCGGACGGGTTGGTCACATGGAACTGATAGGAATGCACAAAATAGGTGTGTTCGCCGGATGACACCCCGTCAAACACCGGATGATCCACGTCGATCACCAGATCATTCCAGCCCATATGCGGCACCTTTAGCGCCGTATCTTTCGGGGTGATCCGTTCGACATCTCCGCTGATCCAGTCCAACCCGGCAGTATCGGTATATTCACGCCCCCAACTGGCCATCAACTGCATGCCGACGCAGATGCCCAGAAATGGCCGGCCTTTGATTTCGACTGCCTCGCGCAGCGCTTCAAACAGGCCGCTATGGCCGCGCAACATCGCAGCGCAGGCCGGAAACGCGCCATCACCCGGCAAAACGATCCGATCCGCAGACGCGACCACATCGGCGTCACCTGTTACAATAACGTCCCCTGCCCCGACTTCGCGCGCCATGCGCTGGAATGCCTTTTCGGCCGAGTGCAGATTGCCGCTCTCGTAGTCAATGATCGCTGTCAGCATTGGGTCAAAGCGCGCCTTTGGTGGACGGAACATCGTCAGATTTGCGCGGATCGGTTTCAACCGCCTCGCGCAATGCGCGTGCCACGGATTTGAACGCGGCCTCGGCAATGTGGTGGCTGTTGATGCCGTGCAGGCAATCCACATGCAGCGTTATTCCGCCATGTGTTGACAACGCCTGAAAGAATTCGCGCACCAGTTCGGTGTCGAATGTACCGATTTTGGCAGTTGGCAGGTCAACATTCCAGATCAGAAACGGTCGCGCCGACAGGTCTAGCGCACAACGCACCTGTGCATCATCCATCGCCAAAAGGCACGATCCATAGCGTCGAATACCGCGTTTATCGCCCAGAGCCTGCGCAATCGCCTGCCCCAGCGCAATGCCGGTATCCTCAACCGTGTGGTGGTCATCAATATGCAAATCACCCTTGGCCTTAACAGTCATATCAATCAGCGAATGACGCGACAGTTGATCCAGCATATGGTCAAAGAACCCAATACCGGTCTGATTGTCATAAACGCCCTTACCATCCAGATTGATCTGAACAGAAATTGCGGTTTCGGCCGTTTTACGGGTGATTTTACTGCTGCGCATGGGGTTATCCTGTAAGATTTAAACGCCTTATAGGGCGCGGTTGCTGTGGTTCCAAGCCACCGAATTCACGTTTTGGCCCGCTGTGACTGACCGGACGCGCCTGTACGTTTGCCAATCTGGGTAATTCGCACCAGCACTGTGCACATTTAAGCCAGCGCTGCGCACTAGGGATTGCACCTGCTTGCGTCGCGTGTCAGCCTAGGCCAGACAAATCCGAGGCCCGCCATGACCACCTGTGTATTCATACAAATCCGTTGCAAACCCGGCACCACCTATAAGGTTGCCGAGGACATCGCCCTGCGCGAAATCCACTCTGAGCTATATTCCACCAGCGGTGATTATGATCTGCTGATGAAGCTTTATATCCCCCAAACGGCGGATGTTGGCAAATATATCAACGATCAGTTGTTGGACATTCCCGGAATCGAACGTTCGTTGACAACCATGACATTCAAGGTGTTCTAAAAGCTAAATCACCAAATCAAGCGGCAAATCCGAAATGTCACGCAGCCGTTTGCCTTTGATCATGGTTTCCATCAATTCAAGACTGTCGCGGTTCTGATCCTTTAGCACAGCCAAAAGTTCGTATAGCGCAAAATGATAAACGCAGTCGATATCGCCTGTGCCAAGCGCAATTGCGGCAATTCGTGACGGGGTTGGTTCCGCGGTCACCGCAACGATATGCGGCAGCGCGCCTTTGCGGTTACGGATCAGATTTAACGCCTCAGAGCGGGTATTTTGCACGCGATCACTGCGGATTGTCAGTTTGCAACTGATCGACGCATGCAGGAATGGCAACGCCATATTGGCACTGCGCAATGGACTATATGTGCCAACTGAATTGTCCACATAATTTGCCAGTTGATTGATCCCTGTGTCCGATTCCGGCGCACGTATGACCACCACATCCGGCTTGATCAGATAATCACCACCCAGCAAAATTTTCAGCTCTTGGTTATGGGCTGAGATCAGCCGCAGGTCTTCGAGATGGGAAAACTGCTCAAATTCGGAAATCTCGCGATTGCGGTCCACGTCAAAGCGACCGGGGCGCATATGGGCCAGATCGACCAGACAAAGACGGACGAATTCAGCGCATTCGACCTCAAACAACGACCCTGCCTGCTGACCGGGCAGTTTCTTGCGGCGTTCGCCCGAAGGTCCAATTCTGTCGATTAACCCGGCCGAAATCTCGCGGCTGGCTTTGTTGGACACATCCGCGATGCTGGGAACACCGTTTTCATCGACCGTGACAGGCCCACTAAGGCAGCGTTTTAGAAAATCCACGCGGCGCTGTGCAAGATTGCCCATCAGGCAACAATACGAAGGTTTTTCTGCGCCTTCAGGCAGTCTGCAATACGTTCGGCCACCGCACAGGCGACCGGGGGTGGAAAGGCGTTACCAACCTGCCGATAAGCGTTTGTTTTCGCACCGGTAAAATGCCAGTCATCCGGAAACCCCTGAATACGAGCGACCATTTTTACCGTCAGGCGTGGCATGCCGGTATGAAACTCATCCGGCGCTTCGGGGGCAATGGTGCGCCCCTCAACGCCCAGCGCCGCCCACGCCTTGCGCGCCCGCGTCGGGCCCAGATCCGGGCCACCATGTTTCTTTGAGCCACCAACAATGGTCGGCGCAATTTCATCCGCCAGCATTTTCCACGCATCCGCCCCGCGCCAGCCGCGTTCCTTCATCAGATCAATCAGGGTTTCACCAACCGGTTTGGGATTATGTGGCAAAGCCTCGGGCCAACTAAACCCATCAGCCAGGTCTTTGCGGATCGCCACAATCACCACACGCGGGCGCAATTGTGGCACCCCAAAATCCGAGGCATTCAGCAACCGCCAATCGGTTTCATAGCCCAGTTTCTGCAGCTTTCCCTTAAGATGTTCGCGGTAATCGTGAAATACGGCATCCAGAAAACCCCGCACGTTTTCGATCATCACTGCTTTGGGCCGGGTCGCATCAACGATGTCTATGGCATCGTCAAACAAATTACGTTCGTCTTTGGACCCCAACTGTTTTCCCGCCACCGAAAACGGTGGACACGGCAAGCCGCCTGCCAGCAGATCAATCCCGGCAAAATCTTGTGCGCGTTCCTTAAAATCACGCACGTCTTCCTCTAGCACTGTCCAGTTCGGGCGATTGTGACGCAGGGTGTTGCAGCAGTGTTTATCAATCTCGACAAGCGCTGAATGTTCAAACCCAGCCTTTTCAAGGCCAAGAGCCTGCCCGCCTGCCCCGGCGCAAAGTTCAATTGATGTCAGCATTCTGCTCGCTCCGTTTTCGCCATTCAATACAACAGGCAATGGCGGATCAACACCTGTCTTGGATATTCCTGTTTGTTCTGCATTTGTTCCTACCTTCATTCCAAATTTCAGGCAAGTAGTGATCCAGCGACCGAACGCTGCACTGACCGACGAGGCGACGTACCGGTGCTATCCTTGTAGAGATGGCGGATTATGGGCGGTTTTCACGATTCAAATAAAGTTTCAAACCGGGACCATTTTTTTCGCAATCTCTCTTGAACCATAGAAACAAGTTGCGTAACTAGCCGATCACAGTTGGGGTGTAGCCAAGTGGTAAGGCAACGCTTTTTGGTAGCGT
>JAHRVZ010000309.1 GCA_019090405.1 Paracoccaceae bacterium | reverse complement strand
TCGCAGATGGCCCAGATCAGACCCGCGCCCTATGATCCCGGCAGGCACAGACGTGGCCATGGCCAACGTCTGAACCAGAGGCACGCCAAGGCCATTCAGATTGCGTATTGCTGTGGCAAGATCAAGATCGGCACCCGCCAGTGTTCCATCGTCAAGCGTCAATTGCCCATTCCGGCGTGAAATCTGCCGACCGTTCAATGTAAATGATCCAATATCAGTCCCCGCCGCAGCCATTGCGTCACTGACCAGAAAAACCTGACCCGGCCCCTGTTTTGCGGCCAGCGCCAGCAGAATTGTCTCGGGGTGTACATGGATCAGATCAGCGATAAGCCCCGCCGACAACGACCCCAACCGCAGCGCCGCTCCGACAACGCCGGGCTCGCGGCTGCCCAACTGGCTCATTGCGTTGAATAGATGCGTAACACAGCAGACGCCCGCCGCCGCCGCCTTGCGACAAGTCTCAAACGATGCATCCGTATGGCCCAATGATAACACTGCCCCGGCTTTCACTAGTTTGGACATCTGCTCAAACGTCGCGTTTTCAGGGGCAAGGGTTATCTTCAGCACAGCCAACCGCTGCGCAGCATCGCAGAGATATTCCAGATCATCGTCGCTCATGGGACGGATCAATGCCGGGTCATGCGCCCCTTTGCGGCATTGGGACAGGTGCGGTCCTTCCAGGTGCAGCCCGGCAATTCCAGCCATACCAGCCGCCTCAGCCGATTGTACCGCAGCAACGGCGGCGCGGGTAATGTCGGGCCGGTCGGTAATCAATGTGGGCAGGATAGACGTAGCGCCAAGGCTGGCATGGGCCTCTGCCATAATGCGTAAACAGCTTAGGTCGGGGCCGTCGTTGAACATCTTCCCGCCGCCGCCATTGACCTGAATATCAACAAATCCCGGCGCAATAGTGCCACCGGGAAGCGAAACGGAAGTGACTGCATCCGGCACATCGGCAGGTGCAACGATACCCGCGACGACCCCATCCTGAACCATCAATGCCCGCCCGCGATGAAGGTCAGTGCCATCAAATATATCTGCCCCGGTAAAGGCAGTGTTCGCTTTTATGCCGGTATCTGTGAGTTTCATAAGGTTTCAGTGACCTTTTTCAGATGGCGGGGCTGGTCAGGATCAATGCCACGTTTGTTCGCCAACTGCTCTACCATGGAATAAAACGATGCGATCAACGCAATCGGATCGGCCAGAGGGTGGCCTGTGCGCACGTGTTCGATACACCTCGCTTGTCGTGCCCGATTTGAAGTGACAAATACCTGCGCGCCCTTGGCGGCGATCTGGTCGGCAATCTGAACAAGCGACTCTTCTGCCGCGTCGCCCGCGGCAAAACACAGTACCGGAAAGCCGATGCCAACGATGGACACCGGCCCATGCAGAACCTCAGCGCTGGAATAGCTCTCGGCGTGAATCTGGCAGGTTTCTTTGAACTTCAACGCGGCCTCGTTCGAGATGGCCCAGCTTGGTCCACGCCCAAGCGTGTACACCGACTGGGTTGAGGTTAGCGCGGCCTGAACTTCTGGCAGTGACAGCTTCACGGCACGCTCTAAAACCTCTGGCAATGCGTTGATCGCGGCCAAAAGGTCGGTGTCACCCTTCCATTCGGCAACCAGCAAGAGCGCCGCAACAGCCGATGTGACAAATGTCTTTGTCGCCGCCACGCTGTGTTCTGTTCCAGCGTGAATATCCAGCACGTGTTCGCTGGTCATGGCCAGCGGCGAATTCGGATCGTTGGTTAGTGCCAGCGTTAGCGCCCCGTCGCGCCGCGCCGCGCGGCTCATGGTGACGATGTCCGGGCTTTGGCCCGACTGGGATACCGACAGGCAGGCAGACCCCGCCAGTTTCATCCTCGCCCCCCAGATCGAGGCCACCGACGGGCCGATCGAGGCCACCGGCAGACCTAACGCCAACTCGCTGACGTATTTAAAGTATGCGCAGATGTGGTCGGATGACCCGCGCGCCACTGTCACCGCAAAGGCCGGGTCTTTTTCGCGCAAGGCTTGTGCTGCGCGTGCGATATCTTTGCGCCCAGCCCCAGTAGACCCGGCCCCCAAAAGACGATCGACCGCAGCCGGGATTTCAATTATCTCGCGCCGCATCTGGCTGGTTTTGGCAGTCATTTCATTGGTCCTGTTCACCTTGGTGAAAGTCGTAATTCAGCAACAAAATCATACGCATCCCCGCGATAGATTGAACGGGTGAATTCAATTACCCGACCACTTGCAAGATATGAAACACGTTCGATTTTCAGGCCCGCGGCTCCGGTCGCCACATCCAGCAACCTGGCGTCTTTTTCCTCAAGATTGATGGCAGAAATTTTCTGACGTGCCTGTTCTGGTCGGTTGCCGGTTTGATCCAATACCTCATACAAAGAGCTGCTTACCAGCGTTGGATTGGGCAGGATATCCAGCGGTAAGGACGCCCTCTCAAGCGCCATCGCCTGCCCGTCTGCCTGACGCAACCGCGAAATCCGCGCGACCGATGCGTCTGCGGTCAACGACAGTGTCGCCACTTCCTCAGGCGTCGGCAGAAAGATACCGCGTTCAAGCCAGATCGACGAGGTGCTTAGCCCACGCCGTGCCATATCCTCGGAAAACGACGTCAGCTGTGACAATGATTGTTCGACCCGTCGCACCGATCCGGCAATGAACGACCCCGACCCCTGATGCTGAACAATTGCCCCCTTGCGCACCAGTTCCTGAATGGCTTTGCGGACCGTAACGCGCGACAACTTGGTCAAGGCGGCGATCTCACGTTCGGGCGGAAGCGGTGAATCAGGCGCCAGCAAACCCGAGTCGATACCTTCCTGAATGCGGCGACGCAGTTGCACGTATCTCGGTCCCGATGCTTCGGATCGCCAGTTTTCGGGACGCAAAAATTCAGTAGCTCTCATGTGGTTTGCCCCTGAGCTTTGACTTTGGCGGCGGCCTTTGACGCCAGTTTCAATGCTCCGTCCAGCGCAGTCCCTTTGGCGGCGCGTATGCAGCTTACCATATCAGCCGGCAGCCATGACGTGTAAGCCGGCGCAACGCCACCTGTCAGACATATCGGTTCGTCCGGCACCCAGCCCAACTGTTTCAGCCCATGCGTTATATAGTCAGCCCCTTGCATCATGAGAGCCTTGCCAACTTCATCGCCATTCCCGGCTGCTGCTGCCACGTCTGGCGCAAATTCGGAAAAATCCGAGGGCGTTGCGGAACTGGCAAAGGAAACGATTTTGTTGGCGTCACCAAACCGGCGCAAACATCCATTCGTCAGTTCCGACGATGACCCGATGCCATCAACCGAATGTAATGTCGCCGCCAAAAGCCCTTTGCCAAGCCATGCGCCGGATGCTTCATCCCCGATGTGCAGCCCCCAGCCCCCAACAAACTGCATTTGCGTCCCCGATTGGCGCGCCAGAAATGATCCGGTACCGATGCCAACAACCACTCCGGTGTCATCCCCAAGTGCGCCGACAACTGTCGATACCCGGTCATCGCTGACCCTGACCCGTGTGATCGTCAACCTTGCCGCGATTTCCTGAGCATCCTTGTCCTGCAAAACTCCGGCTAGTGCGACATGGGCTTGGCAACTGGCCCTGTCCTCGGGACTGACTTTGGCCCTGCTGACCAGTTGGTCAATTCCGCTTTGCACAGTAGCAACAGCCGCCAGCAAGTTGGTGGTTGCATTGGCCTGCCCCAAAACGACCTCAAACCGTTGCTGACGATACAGCAGCGCCACGCGACACGACGTGCCACCACCATCGACGCCAATTATGCAGGTTTGTAGCGAGTTTTTCATTTAGATACCTATATAATACCTTTAGCAGATTGGATAGTCCTATTCCGGGCTAAATCGGCGTATTTTTGGCGATTTTAGTGCTATTTTCAATTTTTGTAGACAAAAGGTATTGGAAAGGTAGTATGGCTTCTTAGGGGGATTCGCGTCCGATGCACAGCTTGCAAGCAACTGAACATACAATTTGCGCACTGGATGTTTTGCCGGAGACTGAGATCGCCCGGCACCTTGCCGAAGCGCAAAGCCTTGCGTTGCACGCCTTGACGCCAGTGCTGGACAAGCTGACACAAGGTGGCGATCTTATGGCTCGTGCCCTTCAGAATGGCGGCAATCTTGTCTATGCCGCTGCTGGGTCTTCGGGGCTGATGGCTGCGTCAGATGCGTTAGAGCTTCCTGGTACATTTGGCATTTCATCCGACCGGATTCATGTATTGATGGCCGGGGGACAACCAACGTCGTCGCGTATGCCTGGCGGTACTGAGGATGATACACTTGCGGCCCTTGAGGCGGCACAGGTTATCCAAAGAAATGATTGCGTGATCGTTGTTAGCGCCAGCGGGTCAACGCCTTACGCTTTGGTGATCGCTGAACAGGCACTGGCAAAGGGCGCGCAGGTTATCTGTTTGGCCAATGCCGCCAATGCACCGTTATTTCAGTATGCAACGCTGTCAATTCGCCTTGAAACGCCGGCCGAACCGCTGGCCGGATCAACCCGACTGGGCGCTGGAACTGCGCAAAAGGTGGCGATGAACTGCATGTCGACATTGATGGCGGTGAAACTGGGACATGTGCATGACGGCATGATGGTCAATCTGCGCGTTGACAACACCAAGTTGCAAAAGCGGGCGGTCGACATGGTGGCCAATATTGCCAATGTTACGACGCTGGTCGCGCGCTCGCATCTTGAAATCACCGGCTATGAGGTCAAGCCCGCAGTGCTGCTGGCCTTGGGTGCCGCCAGCCACAAACAGGCCACG
>JAHRVZ010000308.1 GCA_019090405.1 Paracoccaceae bacterium | reverse complement strand
GGCAGGATGCGATGGTGCGCACTCTGAAGAACGCCTTTGCTGCCGACAGGATTGCGCAGGCGTTTATCATGACCGGTATTCGGGGCACCGGCAAAACCACCACCGCGCGGATCATTGCCAAAGGCATGAATTGTATCGGTCCAGATGGCAACGGCGCCCCGACGACAGAACCATGTGGAGAATGCGAACATTGCACCGCAATCATGGAAGGCCGTCATGTCGATGTGATGGAAATGGATGCAGCATCGAACACCCAGGTTGCCCACGTACGTGATGTAATCATTGACAATATTGCCTATGCTCCGGCAAGCGCGCGCTTTAAGATTTTCATCATTGACGAAGTTCATATGCTTTCGACAAGCTCTTTTAACGCTCTGCTGAAAACGCTGGAAGAACCGCCCGAGCACGTCAAATTCATCTTTGCCACCACCGAAATTCGCAAGGTTCCGGTGACCGTTCTGTCACGCTGCCAGCGCTTTGATCTGCGCCGGATTGAACCCGAAGACATGATCGCGATGATCCGCAAGATAGCAGCGTCAGAAAAGGCCGAGATCGCCGAAGATGCGCTGGCCTTGATCGTGCGTGCATCCGAAGGGTCTGCGCGTGATGCCACATCGCTGTTGGATCAGGCAATTTCACACGGCGCTGGCGAAACCACAGCCGATCAGGTTCGCGCCATGCTGGGGCTTGCTGACCGGGGGCGGGTTTTGGATCTGATGGATCTGATCCTGCGCGGTGACGCGGCAGGCGCACTGACAGAACTGTCCAGCCAATATGCCCAAGGGGCTGACCCGTTGGCCGTGCTGCGTGATCTGGCCGAAATCACTCATTGGGTGTCGGTGGTAAAAATCACCCCGGATGCTGCGGATGATCCGACGATTTCACCTGACGAACGCAGCCGGGGTTCTGCCATGGCTGACGCTCTGCCTATGCGGGTTTTAACGCGGATGTGGCAGATGCTTTTGAAAGCATTGGAAGAAGTCGCAGCCGCGCCCAACGCGATGATGGCCGCCGAAATGGCCGTGATCCGATTGACCCATGTGGCCGATCTGCCATCGCCAGAAGAACTGATCCGACAACTGCAGAATACCCCGACACCACCATCTGGTCCGGGCGGAGGGAGACTTGCGCCAAGCGCAAGCACGCCTGCGGCGGGCGGGGGTGCCTCGGCTATCGCCTCGGCCCCGCGCAGTGGGAATGGCGGCGCTGTGACTGCATTGGCCGTGGATGCCGAAAGCGCGCTATCCCGGTTCCCCACATTCGAAGCCGTGGTCGAACTGATCCGGTCCAATCGGGACGTCAAACTGCTGGTCGAGGTGGAAACTACATTGCAACTGGCCGCCTATCAGCCGGGTCGCATCGAATTTGTCCCGACCGACCGTGCACCGCCCGATATGGCCCAACGCCTGGGGAGCCGTTTGCAAAGCTGGACCGGCAATCGCTGGGCAGTGATTGTAGTGAACGAGGGCGGTGCCGAGACCATCGCCAGTAAACGTGATGCTGCGGAAAACGCGCTAAAAGATCAGGCATTGGAGCATCCGATGGTCGCAGCGGTTCTGGCCCGGTTTCCGAAGGCCAAAATCACCGATATTCGCACCCCCGACCAGATCGCGGCATCGGCCGAAGTTGAGGCATTACCCGAAGTTGATGACGAATGGGATCCGTTTGAACAAGACTAAGTCTAAGCCAAATTTGGCAGCGAAACAGGCCGCCCCCCCCTTGCAGCAAAGCGTCCTCGCCCGTATCTATCTTTAAACTTATTCCCGATCAGGAGATTACGGATGCTTAAAGGACTAGGCGGTCTTGGCGATATGGCAAAAATGATGAAGGCTGCACAGGAAATGCAGACCAAGATGACAGAAATGCAGGAAGACATGCATAACACTGTCGTTACCGGTGAATCCGGCGCCGGTCTTGTCAAAGCCACCTGCACCTGTAAAGGCGAACTTAAGTCTTTGGATATTGATCCGTCAATTTTCAACAGTGACGATAAAGAAGTGGTCGAAGACCTGATCCTCGCAGCGGTTAAAGATGCACAGATGAAAGCATCAGACAAAGCCCAGGAAGAAATGGGCAGACTGACCGACGATATGGGGCTGCCAAAGGATATGAAACTTCCGTTCTGACGAACCGAACCACGCATTAGAAAGCACAGAAAGCCGACCGTTGAGCAGCACTGGCGACATCGAGAACCTGATTGAGTTGATGGCCAAAATGCCCGGTCTTGGCCCGCGCTCGGCGCGTCGCGCCGTGCTGCATCTGATCCGCAAACGGGCCTTGCTTTTGATTCCGCTGGCTGACGTCATGCAGACGGTGGCCGAAACCGCGCGCGAATGCCTGAATTGCGGCAATGTCGGCACCACGGACATTTGCGACATTTGCGAAAGCGAAAAGCGCGCGATTGGTGTGCTTTGCGTGGTCGAGGATGTTGCGGATCTGTGGGCGATGGAGCGGTCAGGCGTGTTCAAAGGCCGATATCACGTTTTAGGCGGCACTTTGTCGGCACTAGACGCAGTTGGCCCCGAAGAGTTGCGCATTCCCCGTCTAATTGACCGCGTTGAAAGTGAGAACATTACCGAAGTGATATTGGCCCTGAATGCCACTGTCGATGGTCAAACCACCGCCCATTATATCGCCGACCTACTTGAGGGACGCGCCCAGTTGACCACGCTGGCACAAGGCGTGCCAATTGGCGGAGAACTGGACTATCTGGACGACGGCACCATCATCGCCGCCCTGAACGCGCGCAAAGAGCTTTAGCCTAGAAACCCCGTTCGACACTGTGTCAGCACGACAGACGGCCGAACCCGCCCTTTGAAGCCAGATCCTGCGTCTGTATGCAGACTGCCAGCCGCATGTCTAAAATGAATTACGATGCGGGTTTGTCGTCCTCGTCGTCACCATCCCCAGCGGGAAGGTTGAACAAGCTGTCGGCATCAATGATTTCATCGGCATCTTTTGGTTCGTTCTCGTCGCTGTCTCCGGACAAGGTGAACGTCTCAAGACCCTCAATTGCAGTTGGCACTTTGGGTTCTGCCGACATACCCAGCGATTGTTCGGTGCTGACCAGTTTGCGACGCTCGTCATCGCTCATCAACTCGCCTTCGGCTGCTTTCTTCGCAGCTGCCTTTTGCACGATAGCATCCAGTTCGGACTGTTTACACAGCCCCAATGCCACCGGATCAATCGGCTGAATGTTGGAAATGTTCCAATGGGTGCGTTCGCGAATCGCCTGAATGGTTGGCTTGGTGGTCCCTACCAGTTTCGAAATCTGACCGTCCGTCAGTTCAGGGTGGAATTTGACAAGCCACAGAATGGACGCAGGCCGATCCTGTCGTTTTGACAGGGGCGTGTAACGCGGACCACGACGACGCTCTTCGCCGGATGCGGCGGCATAAAACTTTAGCTTCAGCTTGTGCAAAGGATTGTCTTGCGCCGCGTCGATTTCTTCTTGGGTCAGCTGGTTATTGCTGATCGGATCAAAGCCTTTGACGCCGGTTGCCACATCGCCATCGGCAATGCCCTGAACTTCGAGTTCATGCATCTCGACGAAATCGGCAATCTGCTTGAAACTGATCGTCGTATTGTCCACCAGCCATACTGCGGTCGCTTTGGCCATAATTGGTGTTGCCATTGGCTTGTCTCCTAATCACATATCTTCCACAACACATATCTTCCCCGGAGCCTGGCTTTGCAGGCAACTCTGAGGCTCAGAGCGGGTTTCCGTTGTCGGGGAACTTGGCGCCTATATAGTAGGGCAAACACAATAAGGAAAGAGCAGAATGCGTTGGCTGCTGATCTGGATACTGACCGCCCTGCCAGCATTGGCAGATGGGGAAAAGCCCGGACAATTCGACTATTATGTGCTGGCACTTAGCTGGTCGCCAAACTGGTGTGCCCGCGAAGGTGACGCGCGCGCGTCTGATCAGTGTGACGCGCGCCACGACCATGGATGGATATTGCACGGGCTTTGGCCGCAGTATCACCGTGGCTGGCCATCATATTGCAAAACCGCCGAACGTGCCCCGTCGCGCGGCATGACCGCTGCGATAGCCGATATCGCAGGCAGCAGCGGGTTGGCGTGGCATCAGTGGAAGAAACACGGCACCTGTTCCGGACTATCGGCAGCCGATTATTACGCACTGTCGCGGCAAGCCTATGAGTTGGTCAATCGCCCGCAGGTGCTCCGAAATCTGACGCAAGAGGTGGCATTACCCGCCCAAGTGATCGAGAATGCGTTTTTGCGGGCCAATACGGCGTGGCAACCCGATATGCTAACGATCACCTGCAACAGCGGCTATATCGAAGAGGCGCGATTGTGTTTGTCCAAAGACCTGACGCCGGTGCCTTGCGGCGCTGATGTAATACGCGACTGCAAGATGCAGGATGCGCTGTTTACTCCTGTTCGGTAACTGGCAGTTCCCAACCAAAACAAATCGCATTCGAGGACTAATTCAGAACTCAAAACTTGCCGAATGAGGGTTCCTCTGCAATCATACAGGCAAATGAAGCGCGCACTTTGAACAGATTATTTACAAAAGCCGTCCCCTTTCAGAATAACAACTTACTAGGCCGTGGCCAAAGGTAGAGCAATAAATTCATGCACTGATAAAACAGCGAGAAAAACATGAAATTTTCAGCAAAACTTGCACTTCTTTTCGTCGTTTTTGTTGACCTGCTGGGTCAGGGGCTGGTTTTTCCCATACTTAACAGCCTGATTATGGAGGCAGATTCAGGGTTTCTGCCCAAAGACACCTCCGACGCGGTGCGGCATTTTGATTTTGGTTTGGTAATTGGCATCTTTTTCCTGTCATGGTTTTTCGGGGTCATGTACCTTTCAAAACTGTCTGACGCGATTGGGCGAAAAAATGCTCTGTTGATCTGCCTTTCCGGGGCATTGATTGGTTATGTAATAACGATTGTGGCCTTGATGACTTCGAACCTGTGGCTGATGGTTTTGGGTCGTGCGATTACCGGGTTTACTGCCGGGAACCAACCCATCGCACAGGCGGCGATGATTGATGGAAGCGCAGATGCCGCTGAACGCGACCGGAACATGGGATATATCATTACCGGCGTTAGCTTTGGGCTGGTCCTTGGTCCGGTCATTGGTGCGGTTTTGTCCGACAAGAACCTGCTGGGAAGCATCGCAACATTTGAAACTCCGTTTTATGGGGCACTGGTACTGGTCGCGATTGCCATGATGCTGGTTATCTTCTTCTTCGATGACATTCGAAAAGAGCGCATTCCTTACAAGTTTCGCCCGTCCGACATTGTCACCGACATCTGGGAAATCACCAGACATTCTACGGTCATGCGTCTGATGCCAGCCTATTGCCTTTTAATGCTGTCCAACGTGACTTTTTACGTCTTTATCGACAACTATCTGACCAGCGCATTTGGATATGGGGTCATTGGCGGGAGTGCCGCAATGCTTGTCATTGGGTTTGCCCTGGCATTTTCAAGCACGTTTCTTGTCAAACCGATTCAAAAGCGGGTTGATAAACGCACGATCATTGGCGCGACGGTTTTTGTATGGATTTTCGCCAGTCTCGCCGTCGCATTGTCACCCTATGCAATTCTGTGTTTTATCCCGATTTTCATATTCTACTTCTTTTTTGGCGTCGCATATCCAACAATTCTGGGCTTGTTCTCAGGAAGCGTTAGCGATGCCGATCAGGGTTGGATCATGGGGGTTACAACAGCGGTATTCACACTGGCCGGTGGGATCATGTCATTGATCGGCGGAAGCATGATGAGCCTGGATATACGTTTACCCTTTTACTTTGCTGCAGCCATGGCCGTTTTGGCCTTCGTCGCGGTTGTAGGCGGATGGAATAACCCCGAAATTCGCCGCCTTACCAAAAAATCAAACACATAGCGACTGGCCCGGTATCTGATCAGCTCGGAATGCACGCCAGTGACCTGTTCAGTCGCCTGCAACCTTCAAGACAATCTTGCCGATATGACCTGATCCTTCCATCCGGGCATGTGCCTTGGCCGCATCCGAGAAATCGAACTCGCTGTCCATCACCGGCGCAACTTTGCCTGCCTCAAGCAACGGCCAGACCTGTTCACGCAGGGCGTCGGCAATCTGTGCCTTGGCCAGATCACTTTGCGGGCGCAGGGTGCTGCCGGTAATTGTCAAACGACGCACCATCAGCATCACGAAATTCACCTCGACCACCGGACCTTGCAAAAACGCGATTTGCACAAGCCGCCCGTCATTTGCCAAGGCTTTGATGTTGCGCGGGATGTAGTCACCCCCGACCATATCAAGAATCACATCCGCACCGCCAACTGCTTTCATCATGGTGACAAAATCGTCGTCACGGTAATTGATCGCCTGTTCAGCGCCCAATTCCAGACAGACCTGACATTTGTCCGCCGATCCAGCCGTGGTGAACACACGCGCGCCAAAGGCATTTGCCAACTGAATCGCCGTCGTACCAATTCCGCTGGACCCACCATGCACCAGAAACTTTTCGCCGGCCTTTAGCCCTCCGCGCATGAACACATTGGTCCAGACAGTGAAATAGGTCTCGGGCAGACAGGCGGCCTCTTTCAGGCCCATACCTTTGGGAATCGGCAGGCAATGACGGGCCGGAGTCGCAACATATTCGGCGTATCCGCCGCCCGGTAGCAGGGCACAAACCATATCGCCAACTGCATATTCGCTTACCCCGTCGCCAATGGCCACAACTTCGCCTGATGCTTCAAGTCCCGGTAGATCGCTGGCACCGGCAGGCGGAGCATACGACCCGGCCCGCTGCAACGTATCCGGGCGATTAACTCCGGCATATGCCACTTTCAAAACGACTTGCCCATGTCCTGCCTCAGGCACAGGGCGTTCACAGATTTGCAAAACTTCCGGTCCACCGGGGTTGGTGATTTCCACTGCGCGCATTGTTTTGGTCATAACAAAGTCCTGTTTCATCGCGCCGCTTTAGCGCATCGGGTTGATTGTGGGTTTAGGTTTTCCGGCGTCAGCAACGCCTATTGCTGCGGCTTGATTGTGCCCGGAAACTCCATTTCGTCGGATTTGACGGGTGCCTTGACCTGTCCCAATAGCCAGTTCGGACCGGCCATCAAAGGCTTTAGCAGCGGGTTGCCATTCACCTGCGCCTTTAGTTTTTCGATCTGCATCACATTGTCGATCCGCCGATCCAGAAATTCCCATGTGGCGCTAAAACCCGGGGTGTCATCTCCAAGCCAAAACAATACCGTCGAGGAATATACCCCCGACAACGTCATACGTTTTGTGTACCAATTCACATCATCCGATGTGTCGCCCAAGGTTTCCCAGATCAGCCCGCAAGTGCCCCAGATCGCCCCGGCGCCATCCGCCAGATATTTCGGCATCGCAAACAGCACCGTGCCCCGGCGCACCAGTTCTTTGTCCGCCGTCGCTTCGATCCGAAACCGCACGCTGGCCGCAATTTTCTCGCGGAATTTCAGCCCCGTCAAATCAGCCGCCGCCAATCGGTCCAGCATGATCTGGTCACCGCGTGTGTGATAGGCCAGTGCCAGATCGACCACCCCGCGCGGGCAGATCGACCACGCCAGCGCTTCATCCATACCGCTGTCTGCAATGGCGTCGACAAACGTCGCCTCGGACCAGCCGGCAAACGGCACATGTACCAGTGCGGCATCCAACAGTTTTATTTTAAGTTCGGCAATATTGTCCATATTCATCCTTTTACGCCTAACACCAAGACTCGACAAGCGCAGGTGGCTTTGCTATATGCGCAATTCCTGCAAATCCTTGCAACTCATATCTAGAAAG
>JAHRVZ010000307.1 GCA_019090405.1 Paracoccaceae bacterium | reverse complement strand
TTTCAAAACCATCCGGTGCCCCACCTTCATGGTGTTCTGCCGCGCCTTGCGGAACCACCAGTTCCAGCATGTTTGCCCGTTTAAACGGGTCGATCCCCTGCTGGCGCAACAGGCGCACAGCATCAAAATCCGACGTGGCAGGCAGATTGTGTTTTTGCGCGACACGACGCGCCATGCGCAGTTGACGACCCGTAAGCCCCTCTCGGCGGATGGCATCAATGTCGGTTTCCCCAGCCATTTCTCGCGATGACGCAACATCGCCTTGCATTGTGGGGGGCGTCTGTTCAGCCGCCGCTGGCTCAGCCTGATTAGGTTGCGCAGGTGTTGGAGACGCTGATTTCATAGCGTCCTGAGCCGGATTCTGCTGGTCAGGCGCTGCCTTTCCCGGTTGCGGGGGCGATGCGGCAACGTTGCGCCGGATGCGAAATTTTTTAGCCTTGGGTTTCGTAGTCATAGAGCACTTTCGCTTCTTCCAAGGTTTCAAACATATGCAGCTTTCCGTCCATCAGGACAGCCGCAGAACGGGCAAATTTTTCAAGGGTCGCGGCCTGATGTGACACAATGATCATTGTGGTAGTACGCAGTCGTTCCTGAAGTATCGCCCCGGCCTTTTTATTGAACTCTACATCGGTGGTTCCGGGCATTCCTTCGTCGACCAGATAAATATCAAAATCCAGCGCCAGCATCAGCGCGAAAGAGAACCTTGACCGCATACCAGAGGAATAGGTTCCAAGTGGCTGATCGAAATATTCACCCAGGTTGCATAGCCAACGGCAATACGCCTCGACATAATCGGGGTCCAATCCATAAAGTTTGGCGATATAGCGGCTGTTTTCCATGGCCGAGATTTTGTTCACGACACCGCCCATAAAGCCAAGCGGGAAAGACACGTTGCAATCACGCTGAATTTCACCTTCGTCGGGCTTTTCCAACCCGGCCATCATATTGATCAATGTGGTTTTTCCGGTGCCGTTTGGTGCCAGAATGCCCAACGAATTGCCAAGCTCGACCCTGAACGACACTTTATCCAGGATCACCTTGCGTTGTGTTCCTGTCCAAAAGGATTTGCTGACATTTCGAAATTCTAGCATGCTTCCTGTTCCGACACGGCCGTGCGGTATAATCCCTTTGGTTCGTTTGCTCTATACTGCCCTCAATAGCAGGTGTGTGTTAACGATTTACTTGTCTAATTTGGCTGTATTATGTCGAAACTCGAAACAAATATCCAATAGCAAAGACAAGATTTTCAGAATTCTTGTACCTTTGCTCTATGATACAAGGGGATTTGGCAGGATATTTAGGCCTCTGAATGAAAGACAGACTGTTTCCAAATCCTGTTCAAACGCAAATTCTTTTGGTTTTCTGCCAAAAAAATGCACGCGTTTCGAAATTCAGCTGGCAAAGCTGACCATCAAAGTGATCCCCAGCATCACCGCAATCCAGATCACCATCGCTCCGGTTGGCCAGGATTTCGATATCTCCCCCTCTGGCCCATGCGAATGATAGGCTTTGGCTATCAGCGCCTTGATCCAGCGGTTTTTCTGAGCGCCCATCCGGCCCCAAAGCGTGCTGATGTTTGTATAAACACGGGCAATAACCTTTGGCAGAAACCGCCTGTAGGTCCAGTCACTATCAAGATTGATCGCCCTGATTTCCGGCGGATGAATACCTGTACGCATAAGAAAGCAGAATGCCAGCAACGCAAAGCAAAGCAACTGCAACTGGGTGACAACATGGCCAAACGTATAGGCGTCATAATCAATCGGGTAGGGCAGCAACGCATACAGCGGCGCGGGATAGACGCCGATCATGATGCAAAGAGCCGCAGTTATCCCCATGGCCAATTGCATATGCATCGGCGCCTCTTTCGGGCGCAATCCGCTGTCATGGGCAAAGAACGTAAAGAACGGGATTTTGATGCCCGAATGGCTTAGGACACCGGCCGAGGCAAAGACCAATACGCCCCAGATGATTGGATAGTTATTGGCCGCGGTTTGCTCGACGATGAGCGATTTGGTGACAAAGCCGGAAAACAACGGAAAAGCCGAGATCGAGGCCGCGCCAACAAGGCAGAATACTGCCGTGCGCGGCATGGTGCGGTATAGGCCGCCCAGTTCGGATGCTTTGGATGTGCCTGTGCGAAACAGCACGGCGCCGACGCTCATGAACAGCAGAGCTTTGTAAAGGATATGGGCAAAGGCATGGGCCGCAGTACCGTTAAGCGCCATTTCGGTGCCGATGCCGATGCCAACAACCATGAACCCCAACTGGTTGTTCAGACTATAGGCCAGCACCCGGCGCAGATCGTTTTCGATCTCGGCAAAGAAGATCGGGAACAGGGTCATGACCGCGCCGATATAGATCAGGATTTCGGTCCCGGCGAAACCACGTGCCAGCGCATAAACCGCCAGTTTGGTGGTAAAGGCCGACAGGATCACAGTGCCGGTCACGGTTGCCGCCGGATAGGCGTCCTGCAACCAGTTGTGCAGCAATGGAAAGGCGCATTTGATACCAAAGCTAAGGAAAATCAGCCAGGTCGCGGGGGTGCCCAGTGTCATGTGTTCAAAGGCTATACTGCCGGTATCGTTGTACATCAGGGCAACGCCAGCCAGCAGGATCACACCCGATCCGATCTGAATGATAAGATAGCGCATGCCCGTGTAATAGGCCGCCGTGGTACGCCGCGCCCAAATCAAAAAGACTGACGAGATCGCGGTGCCTTCCCAATAGATGAACAGCGTAATCAGATCACCGGCAAACACCGCGCCAATTGCGGCACCCGCATAGACCAATGCGGCGACCTGTTGCACCGTGTCCCGGATGTGCCAAGCATAAAGATTGGTCAGGAATGCCGCGAGGCAAAAGATCAGCCCAAACACCCGGCTAAGTTTATCCACCCGCATCAAATCCAGCGTAAAGCCAAAGAATTCAACGTTGACCAGATTGCCAGCGGGCAGCGACCAGACCTGCCAGCCCGCGATAAGCGGGATGGCCAGCAAAACCGCTCCGCGCAGGTGGCCTTTGGGCAATAGCGGCAGCACAAGGGCTGCGGCAAAGAACAGAAAGGCGACGGGAAGCTGCTCAAGCATCGTTTTGCGCCTCGTCCAGTTGGTCAACGGGATAGGTTTCGCTGTCTATTGCTTTGTCGCCGTAATAATCTTCGGGACGTTTGATAAAGAGCCGCAGAGTTTTGGCCAACAGGATCAGCGCGGTGAACATGATAAAGCCGTAAAAACCATAGAAATTTGGCAGATACTCGACTTCGAAATGGCCATGTTTGTGATAGGCGAAATCCAACAGGCCCAGAACCACACAAACCGCTGCCAGCGCATAGATGATTTTGGTGGCACTGCCGGGCTTGTCGACCCACAGCAGGGCGCGGCCCAAAGCTGGGAAACTGTCAGGATTGTCAGGTTTATTGGTATCCATCACAAAGTCCTCACTTGGCCACTAGCGGCGCTAGAAACGCCTCGATTGTTCCGGCAAAAAAGAACAGCACGATACAGCCCAGTGCCGTCAGGGCAGGGGGCAGCCAGATCAACATCCCTGCTTCGGCCATGGGCGCGTCTTTGGCGATCTCGGGGCTGCTTAGGAAAAAACCGCGTCCGACCAGTGGCAGCAAATAGGCGACATTCAGCAGCGAGCTGACCATCAGTACCCCGATAATGATCCAATGCCCGGTGTTTGCGGCCCCCATGATCAGCAACCATTTGCTCCATGATCCGCCCATAGGTGGCAGGCCGATTATCGACAAGGCTCCGATCAGAAAGGCAATGAAGGTGATTGGCATGATCCGGCCCAGCCCCTGCATCTGGCTGATTTCGGTTTTATGGGTGGCCACATAGATCGACCCGGCGCACATGAACAGGGTGATTTTGCCCATCGCATGCATGGCAATCTGCATGCCGCCGCCCAGCACGCCCATTGACGTGGCAAGGGCCATGCCCAGGGTGATGTAACTAAGCTGGCTGATGGTGGAATAGGCCAGCCGAGCCTTTAGGTTATCCTTGGTCATCGCAACAACAGAGGCCGCAATGATGGTAAACGCCGCCAGCCACATCAGCCATTCCGACGCACCGGACTCGGCCAGAAAGTCGATGCCAAAGATGTAAACTCCGACCTTTAGCATGGTGAACACGCCGGCCTTGACCACTGCCACGGCGTGCAGCAATGCCGACACGGGTGTTGGTGCGACCATGGCGGCAGGCAACCAGCGATGAAACGGCATGAGTGCCGCCTTGCCGATGCCAAAGGCATAGAGGCCCAGCAGAACGGCGACCATTGGTCCGGCGATGTGGCCTTCCAGAATGCCACCCTTGGTGAAATCCAACGTGCCGGTGATGGTATAGGTCCAGATCACCGCAACCAGTTGCAGCCCAATAGAAGTGCCGATCAGAATGCCCAGATAGGTCCGCGCTCCGGCGATTGCCTCGGGGGTGCCTTTGTGTGACACCAGTGGGTAGGTCGATAGGGTCAGCGCCTCGTAGAACAGGAACAGCGTGAACATATTGGCGGAAAAGGCGATGCCCATAACGGTCGAAATGGCAAAACAGAAATACATGAAGAACCGCGCGTGGTGTTCTTCGTTGTTGCCGCGCATATAGCCGATGCCATAAAGATGTGTAATGATCCATAAGCCACTGGCAACAATGGCAAATAGCAATCCCAAAGGTTCGACGTTAAACGCCAGATCAAGGCCCGGCATGACGCTGAAAAGCACCATTGGTTCGGTGGTGCCGTTGCCTTCGTTCATCAGGATGTTCAGCACACACAGGAACGTCACGACGGCCGCGACAAGCGTTGCGCCATCGCGCAGGTTTGGTTTGTCACGCCAGATGATATTGGTGACCACCGCCAAAAGCGGAGTGATCATGCTGGCCAGAATGGCTGTATTGGTGTCCATACCCGCGCGCCCCTAATTCATCATGCCGGCAGAGCCCGCCAGCAAACCTTGTGCGGCGGCTTTCGCGGCATTCAGGGTCATGTCAGTGTTCAGTCCGAACCAGATACAGGCCAGCGCTGCGATCCAGATTGGGATCAGCATCGACACCGGCGCTTCGCGCACCACGCTGTCTGCGGGCGTTGGTTTCATGTACAGAACTTCGACCACACGCCATACATAGATCACGGCCAGCAGGCTTGAGGCGACGATGAGCAATGCCACCGGCCACCAGCCTTTTTCCAAAGCGCCCTGTACCAGCAGCCATTTTGACACAAAACCGGCAGTTCCCGGCACGCCAATCAGGCTAAGCCCGCCAATCACCACAGCGGCCGAGGTCCATGGCATGCGCCGACCCAGACCTTCGATTTCGTCATAAAACGACCCATTGGCACGCAGAACATAGGCTCCGACTGCCATGAACAGCGCTGCCTTTGTGATACCGTGGTTGAACAAATGCACGATGGCTGCGGTTAGCCCGGTTTCTGTCAGAAACGAGATGCCAAGCAGAATATAGCCAATCTGAGCAACGCTGGAATAGGCCAGCATACGTTTTAGATCGGTCTGGAAAATCGCGATATAGCTGGCCAGGAACATGGCGAGGATCGCAAAGGGCAGAATGACAAATCTCAGCGAATAATACTCCATCAGCAATGTCGGCTGAAACACTGAAAACAGGAACCGCAGCAATACATAGATCGCGACCTTGGTTGCGGTTGCGGCCAGAAAGGCAGTAATCGCTGAAGGTGCATAGGTATAGGCATTTGGCAGCCATAGATGCAGCGGATACATAGCTGCCTTCAATCCGATGCCAACGACGATAAAGGCAATCGCCATACGCACGGTCCGGTTGGCACCCTGATCGGCAATCCGGTCAGAAATATCCGCCATATTCAGCGTTCCGGTCGCCATATACAGAAACCCAAGGCCAATCACAAAGAACGTAGCGCCAATGGTGCCCATAATCAGGTAGTCATAGGCCGCCGTAAGCGCGCGGCGATCCCGGTTGGCACCTTGCGCAATCAGCACATAAGTCGACAAAGACGAAATTTCGAGGAACACAAACACGTTGAACGCGTCGCCGGTAATGGTTACGCCCAATAACCCGGTCAGGCACAACAAGAAGGCCGTATAAAACAACGTATGATGCTTTTTCTGCACCTCAGCGGCAACGCTGACACGCGCATAAGGCAGCACCAGCGTGCTGATTGCTGTGACCAAAACCAATACAAAGGCGTTGGCCGCATCGACGCGGTATTCGATACCCAAGGGCGGCGCCCATCCACCCATGTGGTAAGATATGACGCTGCCATCAATGACCTGTGACAACAGCATCAGAGCAATCACAAATGATATTGCACTGGCTGCAAACGTAATTGGCCAGGCCAGACGCAAGCTGCCAAACATAACCACCAGAGGCGCGGCGATAAAGGTCACCAGAATCTGCAGCGCGGGCAGCTGATCGTTCAGCGTCAGGGCGGTGTGTTGTAAGGTTTCGGCGCTCATCAAACGGGTCCGCCCATGACTTCGCCATGTTCTTTTTCTTCAACGCGGGCAATGCTGCGATCAGCGGCCAGAACGCCCTCTTCTTCGATTGTTCCGTATTCCTCGCGGATGCGGATCACCAGTGCTAATGCCAGCGATGTGGTGGCAACGCCAACCACAATGGCAGTCAGAATCAACACATGCGGCAGAGGGTTGGAATAAGCCACATCCGGATCAATGTTCATGTCAATTGGAAAGACCGGAGCCGTACCGCCGCTGATTTTACCCATCGAGATATAGAGCATGAAAACAGCGGTCTGAAAGATGTTCAGCCCAACGATTTTTTTCACCAGATTGCCTTTGGCCACGACAATATACAGACCGGTCATCATCAACACGATGAACAACCAATAGTTTATATGCCCAACGACAAATTCCTGGGTAAACTCGGTCATATCACCAGGCCTCGTCGCTCATGATCGGGGTGCGCGAGGTAAAGGCGTAATAAATCGTAACCATAACTCCCGTCACTGTTACACCAACGCCAAGTTCGACAAGCAAGATACCATAATGCTGACCATGTACCGGATGATCTGGCGACAGCGCAGCATAATCAAGATACGCATAGCCCGTGAGCAGGCTATAAACCCCGGTGCCGGCATAAATCAGCACACCCAGTGCCGACAGCTTGTGCGCCAGCCAGGGTGGCAGAACCCGTTGGACATGGTCCAAACTGAACACAACTCCATAAATAATAAACGCAACCGCCATAATCACGCCGGCCTGAAACCCACCACCAGGGGAATAGTCGCCGTGAAACTGCACATAAAGTGCAAACAACATGATCGGGCCTACCAACAGCTTGGTGATGACCCGCAGGATAAGGTGGTGACGCATCAGGTGTCCCCTTTGGGTTTGCGGCGACGGCGGCGACTTAGGCCGCTTAGCAAAAGCAACACGCCTACGGCTGCCGTGAAAACAACGGCGGTTTCGCCCAATGTGTCATAGCCACGATAGCTTGCAAGAACGGCAGTCACCACGTTGGGCACATCAATTTCATGCGGACTCTGAAGCAAATAACCCGGCGCAACATGGGTCTGGGCCGGAGCATTCGGATCGCCAAGGTTCGGCATATCCAAAGTTCCATAAAACAGCGCGGCACCCGTGACGAATGTAACCAATAAGGGGATGGTGTTTGAACGTTTCGAGGGCCGTTCATAGCGTGACGTCAGCGCAAGTGTTCCAAGAATAAGGACAGTGGATATTCCGGCACCCACGGCTGCTTCGGTAAAGGCCACGTCGACCGCATCCAGCGTTACAAACAACAACGCAGACAGCAGGCTGAATACGCCTGACAACATCACGACAGCAAACAGGCTGCGCATGCGCACTGTTGCCAACGCCGTCGCGACCAGCAGCGTGAATAGGATTATGTCGATAAAGGTATTTATGACGCGTCGCCTTTTGTTGGCTGGTTTTCGCTGTCCAGTGCAGGGTCTGCGCCAGTGTCGGGTTTTGTGTCGGGTTTTGTGTCGGGATCTATGTCCGAATTTGTACCCGTTTTTGCTGACGGTAATTGTCGCGGTCTCAGGCCTGATACAAACGCAGCATTGGCCACGGCATGGGTTGACGTCGGGCCGGTTATGAACAGGAAAGCAAGAATAATCAGCAGCTTAACGGCAATTAGTCCGGGACCGGCCTGTAGCATCATGCCGACCAGCAACAGGATTACGCCGGCGCTGTCACTGATTGATGCCGCATGCAGTCGCGACCAGAAATCCGGGAAACGCAATGTTCCGACTGCGCCAACAATGGCAAAGAACGATCCTGATACGATAAGTATCCAACTCACAATGTTGACGATTGTGTCCATCATGCTCAGCCCTCTGCCTCGGGTGTTTCACGCCGCACATCGCCAATGGCGCGATAGCGAAAGAACTTTAGGATGGCGATGGTGCCAACGAAATTGATCAGCGCATATAGCAGCGCAATGTCCAGAAAATCCGGGCGACCGCTTAGAAAGCCCAGCACTCCGATGAACAGCACCGTATGGGTGCCAAATGAATTCAAAGCCAAAACCCGATCATACAGCGTTGGACCACTGAACAGGCGTACCAGAACAAGGATCATCGCAATAAACAGCGCTATTGAGGCCAGTTCAAACATTATGGCTGCCCCCGTCTACTGTGGTTACGCGCATATCCATATCGGCAAGGGCGTCCATATCATCGTCGCTGTAATCCAGCGCGTGAACCTGAAAATGGCCTTCTTCGGTCTCAACCGAAATCGTACCGGGTGTCAGCGTTATGGAGCTGGCGAATATCACCTGACCCAAATCGGTTTGCTGGCTGCAAGGGACATTGAACAAATGCTGCCGGATTGGCATTGTCGGGGACAGGACAATCTTTGTAACTGCCCAGTTTGATTTGGCAATTTCAACCAGAAGCCAAATCATATAGCCAAGAAACGGGATTGGTTTCAGGCGGATTGCAAATTGGTCGCCATCGACGGCGTCCATACGGCGCACCACCAAAACCACCAAAACCACCGACGCAGCCCCAAACCCCAATATCATAGGTTTGTAAAGCCCGGACAACAGCAGCCACAAGGCTGTCAGTACAGTGGCAGTAAAGATTGTGCGCACCCAATATCCCCGTTTTGCCATCCCTGATCCGCAATTTGCATGCGGTTTGATTCCCAGATGTGGCGGTTTCAGCGCGCATACTAAAAAGGAAACCTCTGGGTGTACATATAGTGCCCTCTCTTTTTGCGATTTATTTGGCGTTAAGATCGACCATTGGACATCCGTTAAAGCGGTGGCAATTTTTGCCTGACCCCCTTAGTCAATATGAGGCAATGGCAAAAGTACAAACACTCAGATCACAAATCAGTAGCTGTCAGATCTGTCGCGACCGTTTCGCGGCCACTGCAACGGCCCATGAACCGCGTCCGGTGGTCTGGTTTCGCCCTGGTGCGCAGATCCTGATCATTGGTCAGGCACCGGGCGCGCGCGTGCACCGGTCCGGTCGTCCGTTCACCGATCCCTCGGGGGATCGGCTGCGCGATTGGCTGGATATGGACGAGGCCACATTTTATGACCGCAAACGCGTCGCCATTGTACCCATGGCGTTTTGTTTTCCCGGTTACAATGCCGCTAAATCCGACCTGCCTCCGCCTCCGATTTGCGCCAGAACGTGGCAACAACGGGTGATGGATGTGCTGTCGGGTATAAGGCTGACCATATTGATCGGAACCTATGCACAGCGTTGGCATCTTGGAGTAAAGGCATCCGTGACCGAAACCGTATCAGGTTGGCAAACCCACGCACCAAATACATTTCCGCTACCGCACCCGTCCTGGCGCAATAGCGGGTGGTTAAAGAAAAACCCCTGGTTTGCGACGGACCTGTTGCCGACACTGCGAACCGAAGTTCGAAAGGCATTGCATGACTAAAACAACCCCATTGGATACAGCCCACGCGGCAATGATCGCAGCCCCCGACGACGATACTGTCCGCCTGCAGTTTTACGAACGACTGGCCGATAGCGAATTGTTCCTGCTGCTTAGCCAAGAGGCAGAGGGCGATCAAATTCAACCGGAAATGTTTGACGTAGCGGATGGGTCTTTTGTGTTAGCATTTGACCGTCAGGATCGTCTGGCGTCATTCGCCGAACGCCCAGCCCCTTACGCCTCGATGTCCGGCCGGGTGATTGCACAATTGCTGATGGGGCAGGGGGTCGGGCTGGGCTTGAACCTGAACATCGCGCCGTCCTCATTCCTGATTCCAGCCGAGGCGGTGGATTGGCTACACCAAACCCTTGGCCATGCCCCCGACAAAGTCGAAGCCAAAATCTCTATATTTCGTCGCCCCACAGGCTTACCCGAAAGCCTGATAACAGCACTGGACGCAAAACTTGCCACAGCGGGCGGGCTGGCCACATCTGCCTATTTGGTCGGTGTTGAATATGACAACGGTTCGCGGGGTCACTTGTTGGGGTTTGTCGAGGCGCTGCAAAACGCCGAACCTGCGCTGGCCAAAGCCGTCAACGAAGCGCTGACTTTCTCAGGCATCGAAGCCGGAGCACTGGATGTCGGTTTTTTTGCGGCTACGGACCCGGTATCGGCCAAACTCGCCAAATCCGGTTTGCGGTTTGACCTGCCAGAACCACCGGTTCAGCCAAAAGCTCAGCCGATTATCCCCGGTAGTGACCCAGCAAAACCGCCTATCCTGAAATAGCGCCCCCCCCGGATTCTTTTGTTCAGAAATATCCCCGCCGGAGGCAAAAATTCTCTTACTCTCACCCGAAACATCAACTCAAAGTCGTAGTCTTGCCAAAAACACCCGGTCGGCTAACCTGATCCCACTCAAGCCACTCCAGTAGCGAGCCTATGATCATGGACCAAACCGACCGCGACCTTGATGACCATTATGATGTCCTGATTATCGGTGCCGGCATTTCCGGAATTGATGCGGCGTATCATTTGCAAAAATCTCGCCCCGGTACCCGATTTGTCATGATCGAACGCATGCCCGATTTTGGCGGCACCTGGCGCACCCACAAATTCCCCGGCATTCGCTCGGACAGTGATTTGTTTACCTTTGGCTTCAAATGGAAACCCTGGACCGGTCTTCCAATTGCCAAAGCCGATCAAATCCTCAGTTATCTGGACGAGGCGTTGGATGAAAACGATCTGCGTCGCCATATCCGGTATTCCACCGACCTACTAAGCGCCTCTTGGTCTTACGATACTCAAAACTGGACGGTGACACTGCGCTGTGGTGACGATGAAACGCCAGTGACCCTTACCTGTAAATTCCTGTGGATGTGCGCGGGGTATTACAATCACAATGATGCCTACACACCGGAATGGCCGGGGATGGCGCAGTTTGGCGGTACAATTGTGCATCCCCAGACATGGCCAAACGATTTGGATCATGCGGGTAAAAAGGTCGTTGTTATCGGGTCCGGTGCAACCGCAGCCACCATCATACCGGCAATGACCAAGACGGCGGCACATGTGACGATGTTGCAGCGCTCACCGACGTATTTCTTTCCCAAACCAATGATCGACGAATTTGGTGAAACCTTGCGTGCACTTGAGCTGTCAGATGACATGTATCACGACATCATGCGGCGCAAATTCTTGTTCGAGTCCAAAAACACAGTCCGTCGGTCACGCGAAGAACCCAAGGCTCTGGCGGCCGAGCTCATTGGTGCAGCCGCCAAATATCTGGGCGAAGGCTTTGATGTTGCTACCCATTTCACCCCCAGATACCGCCCGTGGCGGCAACGTATCGCGATGATCCCGGATGGCGATCTGTTTGTGGCGATCCGGGACGGAAAAGCCTCGGTTGTGACCAACAAAATCGAGAAATTTACCAAAACCGGGATACTGCTTGAAACCGGAAAACAGCTTGAGGCCGATATCATCGTCACTGCCACCGGGTTCAACCTGAACGTATTGGGGGATATTGCCTTTGACGTTGATGGCATACCGCTTGATTTGTCCCAAAGCGTGACCCATCGAGGCGTGATGTTCACAGGTCTGCCAAATCTGGTTTCGGTGTTTGGATACCTGCGCTCAAGCTGGACATTACGGGCTGATTTGGTTTCGGATTACGTGTGCCGCATGTTGACGTATATGGACGAAAAAGGTGTCCGTTCCGTCGTGCCCGTGGTGCCGGAACAAGATCAGGATATGAAGATAAGTCCATGGATAGACCCGGAAAATTTTAACGCCGGCTATGTCATGCGCAGTCTGGATATCCTCCCACGGCAGGGGGACAGGCAACCTTGGGTTATGACGCAGGATTATTTTTCCGACCGCGAAACCATGCCCGCCGCGGATTTGGGTGATGGCACGTTGGTGTATCGCTAAAGGCTGATACTCCGCATTGGCACTTGGCTGTGTCAGACGATCCAAAGTTGCAGGAACCGGAATTTTCTAAAAATTCCGGCCCGTTTTCTTTGAAAGAAAACGGCTACCTCACCTTGGTCGGAATGTTTGATTTACCGACGACGGTCGCGGCGGGCGCTCATGGGTTGGAACGCCACGCCGACATGCGCCTCGCAATAGGGTTTGCCGGATTGAACAGGCAAGCCACAGAACCAGAAATCTTCGGTTGCAGGATCACCTACGGGCCATTTGCAGGTCCGTTCAGTCAATTCCATCAGACTTATCTTTTTAGAGCCTTTTTCGACCTCGTTGACCTTGGCCAACGCCTCGGGGCTAATTTCGTTTGCTGAGGGCTGGGGTGGCAACGGTTGCCCGGCGGGAATTATCTGTTTGCGCGCCGGGATGTTTGGCCGGCCTCCGGCAGCGGGCGAGTTCGGCGTAATCGGGCGCGCCGCCTCGGTTTTGGGCGAAGGCCGTGGTTCGGCCTTGGGTTTTGCTGCGGGCTTGGCCTTGGGCTCGGCCTTGGCGCCGGCTGCGGTGGCACGGTTGGACAGGCCAAGGCGATGCACCTTGCCGATCACGGCGTTGCGTGTGACGCCGCCAAGCTCCTTGGCGATCTGGCTGGCCGACTGGCCCTCTCCCCACAATTTTTTGAGCGTTTCAACACGCTCGTCAGTCCAGGACATGGCAGGCCTTTCCAGCTTTGGCGTTTCAGCAAAAAGCGGCCCCGAAATGCGACCGCTACTGAAATTCGTATCAGCGCCCTATTTTAATCACTGTGGTCTGAGTTACAAGGCGTAGTAACACAAGCGGTGCATAAGTTTTGCACCAAGTCGTCAACTGAATCCTCAAACACCGGGAAACACATCATGCAAAACCAAAGCGATCTGGGGGTGCGTCGGTTCGGGCGGGTCAATTGGTTGGGGTTGTTTACCCTTGCTCAGCGTGAGGTCCGGCGGTTCTGGAAGATCAAAACCCAGACCGTTCTGGCACCCCTGGTGACAGCCGGGTTGTTCCTGTTGATCTTTAGCATTGCCATCGGCCCACATCGCGGTGAAGTGATGGGGGTGGCGTTCATCACCTTCATTGCGCCAGGGCTGTTGATGATGACGGTGATCCAGAATTCCTTCGCCAATACTTCGTCTTCGATTGCCACGGCCAAAGTACAGGGCAATATTGTGGATACGCTGATGCCACCATTGTCGGCAACCGAACTGGTTCTTGGCTATCTCACTGGCGGTATCATACGTGGGCTGTTGGTGGCGGTGGCGATAGCTGGGGCCTTGGCGCTGGTCTTGGGGATTGTGCCAAAATACCCGCTTTTGGTTTTGCTGTATGTGGTCGTTGGATCGGCCTTTCTTGGAGGGCTTGGCATCATAGCGGCCATTTATGCCACCCGATTTGATCAGCTTGCCGCGATTTCGAATTTTGTCATCACCCCTTTGGCGTTTTTGTCCGGCACATTTTATTCGGTGCAGTCCTTGCCGCCGATGCTGACCAAAATCACCCATGTGAACCCGGTATTCTATCTGATTGACGGAGCGCGCTATGGCATGATCGGGGTTTCGGACAGCTCGATCACGCTGGGGCTTGGCGTTTCATTCTGCTCAGCACTGGTTGTGGGATTATTGGCCTGGTGGATGCTTAAAACCGGCTATCGGATCAAGGCCTGACACGGCGCCTGACTTGGCCCTCGCGCATTGCCAAAAGAAGCGCACCCGAGACGATCACCCCGGCCCCCAGAATAGTGACCCAATCGGGCACCGCGTCAAAAGCGACAAAGTCATAAATGGTTGCAAACACCAGAACCGCATAGCTGAACGGAGCCACAAAACTGGCGTCTGCGCGGGCTATGCCATTGATGAAAAACACCTGTGCGCAGGCCATGGTAATGCCGACTCCGGCTAGGGCAACCCATTGGATATCCGTTGGAATTTGCCAGACGGGTTGCGCCGCAACCGATGCTATGCCCAATCCGATCAGATTGTTGATGAACAGAATTTGCAACACGCGTTCGGATCCTGCAAGTTTCTTCATGAACATCAGCTCGATCCCGATGATCAAGGCCGCGGCCAATGCCAACAAGGCCGCAGGATGAAAGCTATCCGGGGTCGGGCGCAGCAGAATCAGCGCGCCAATCAGGGCAATGGCCGCGGCCAGCCAACGTATAGGGCCGACTTTTTCGCCCAGTATAGGGATCGCCAGTATCATCGCAAAAACCGGATTCAAAAAGCTGATGGCGGTGGCATCCGCCATCGGGATATAGGCCACCGATGCAAAAATAAGCGTCGAGCCTATCCAGCCACAGGTGGTCCGGCCAATATGCAGCCCCCAATGCACCCGCGTCAGTTTTGGTCGCATGATCAGGATCGCGCTGCCCATTATAATAAACGCAAACATAAACCGCGCCTGACTGATTTGCAGGGCATGAATTGGTGGGCCGATCTGTCCGGTTCCCAATGCCTTGGCAAAAAGTGTAGAGGCCGCAATAAATGCCGAAGCGCACAATATCAGAATCGCGGCAACTGCCGGGTTTTGCGGTTTTGGCGTAAATATGGCGCGGGTTTGATCCGTTTTGGCATTCCTGCGGCGCCCTAATCTGCCGCTCAAAGCCGAAGCCTTGCGGCGCAATAAATCCAAATGCCACCCATGCCACCCGCAGCCAGCAGGAACGGTAGGCGCAGGGCTGCCTCGCGTCCGATGTCGGGTGCTGCAATGGTCACGATCCATCCGCCAAGCAAGGCGCCAACAGGCATCATGCCCCAGCCAAAGAACCGATACAGGCTATTGACCCGACCCAGCAGGTCGTCCGGGATCAATCGCTGGCGATACGACACGGTAACGACGTTCCATAACAGCGCGGCAAACATCTCAAAGAACAGCGCAACCGCCACAATCCATGTCGAACTGGCCAGCCAGATGGTTGCAAAGCACAACGCCATCAACGCAACCGCCACAATCAACGCCGGTGTTTGTCCTATCCGAGCGGCAATACGCGGGCAAACCAACCCGCCAACCACACCACCTGCGGCACCTGCCGTTAACAACAGACCATGACCCGCAGCGCTTAACCCCAATATTTCCTGTGAAAAGAGGACCAAAATCGTGACTGTCATTATCGCCAGCGCATTCATCAGCCCCAAGATTATCGCCAATTGCAAAATCGTGCGATGACCGCGTAACCAGTTGATGCCTTCGCGTGCTTCGACCCAGGCTGACCGACCTGCGCGGGCTGGTCTTGGCGTTACCGCCATGAACCAGACCAACCCGGCAGCCAGCGCAAAGCTGAGCGCATCCAAAGCAAACGGGGCAGGCACAGCATAGGCGATCAGCAATCCGGCAAGCGGTGGGCCGACAAACGATCCCATTATTTGCTCGATGCTCCAAAGCTGACCATTGGCCAGTTCAAGAGCATCTTTGGGAACGATTGCAGGCAGAACCGTCTGTGCCGCATTGTCCCGAACCACCTCGGCTGCGCCTAGCAGGAACGCCACGCCACAAAGGCCGACAATGAACAATCCACCCTGATCGGGCGGAAAGGTTGGCATTGACAAGATCATCGCCACGATCCCAAAAGTCAGCAACATCCGAAACAGATCGGCCTGTACCATCAACCGACGGCGATCAACGCGATCGGTCCAGACGCCGGCGGGGATGGAAAACAACAGCCAGGGCAATCTGGTGGCAAAGGCCACGGCCGCAATCAGCATTGGATCACGGGTGATCAATGTGGCCAGCCATGGAACGGCCAGCGCCGAAACACCATCACCAAGGTTGGAAACAGCAGAGGCAGAAAACAACAGGCGGAAATTGCGCAGGGACCAGTGGGATGTCATGTCGGCATTCCTGCCACTCTATGCGGGGATGTCAATGCGCGGTGCCAAATTGGTGCTTTTCATTTCTGGCTGACTGCGCTAGGCAACGCGCCATGATCAAACACGCACATATCACACTGCTCCGACGCCGACGCTAAGTCCTGCGTTCTGTTTGATCTATGCGCCACATATCGGCGCAACCCTCACCCACCATATTGACGAAACCGCCCCGATTGATGCACTTATCGGAGCTTATACTTTCAAAGGATGATCCAATGATCCCGTCCGTTCTGCCGACCTATACCCGTGCCCCCCTTACGTTTGTTAAGGGCGAAGGCTCATGGCTGATCGAGGCCGATGGGCGACGTATGCTGGACATGGGCGGCGGTATTGCTGTGAACGTGTTGGGCCATGCCAATCCCGCGCTTGTGGATGCGCTGACCAATCAGGCGCAGAACCTGTGGCATACATCAAACCTGTATCATATTCCTCAGCAACAGGCATTGGCTGACAAACTGGTCGATGCAACCTTTGCCGACACGGTGTTTTTCACCAATTCCGGCACCGAAGCCTGCGAGCTGGCGGTGAAAATGGCGCGTAAATACTGGTTCGACAAAGGCGACGTGCAGCGCACCGATATCATTACCTTTGATGGCTCATTTCATGGTCGTTCCGCTGCTGGCATTTCCGCCGCAGGGTCTGAGAAAATGACCAAAGGGTTTGGCCCTGTGCTGGGCGGCTTTGTGCATCTTGCATGGGACGATCTGGACGCCATAACAGACGCGATCACCGATACAACAGCCGCAATCCTGCTGGAACCTATTCAGGGTGAAGGCGGTATTCGCCCGTTGCCGGATGCGAACCTTAAGGCTATTCGCGATCTGTGTGACGAACATGAAGTTCTGCTGATCCTGGATGAAATCCAATGTGGCGTTGGGCGGACTGGCAAACTGTTTGCCCATGAATGGGCTGGGATCACCCCAGATATCATGATGGTTGCCAAAGGCATCGGTGGCGGCTTTCCTCTTGGTGCGGTTCTGGCGACGGAATCGGCAGCCTCTGGGATGACTGCGGGCACCCACGGATCGACCTATGGCGGCAACCCGTTGGGCTGTGCTGTTGGCTGCGCGGTGATGGATGTTGTGGCCACGCCTGAGTTCCTTGCCGAAGTGAACCGCAAGGCAGGATTGCTGCGCCAAAAACTTGAGGGATTGGTTGCCAGCCATCCAGATGTTTTTGAGGCAGTGCGTGGTTCTGGTCTGATGTTAGGGCTGAAATGCAAGGCGCTGAATATGGATGTGGTCAACGCGGGCTATGACGCTTTGGTTGTCACTGTTCCGGCGGCTGATAATATTGTGCGCCTGCTGCCGCCCCTGACCCTTTCGGATGATGAAATCACCGAAGCTATCAACCGCCTTGATACGGCGGCCTCTCAAATCGAAGCTACTTTAGCTCTATAGAAAACAAAGCGATACCAAATGACCCATTTCCTGGACATCCACAAAACCGACCCTGCTGATTTACGCAGTATGATCGACAGTGCCGTGACAATGAAACAAGCCCGTCAGGGTCGCCCCAAAGGTACTCTTGACCAAGATCAGGCGCTGGCCGGGCGCATAGTGGCGATGATATTTGAAAAACCCTCGACCCGGACACGCGTCTCTTTCGACGTTGGCGTGCGCCAGATGGGTGGGCAGACCATGATGTTGTCGGGCAATGATATGCAGCTTGGCCATGGTGAAACCATTGCCGACTCGGCGCGTGTATTGTCGCGCTATGTCGATATGATCATGATCCGCACTTTTGATGAATCCGTGCTCTCTGAAATGGCGGAATATGCCGATGTGCCGGTCATCAACGGCCTGACCGACCGGACGCATCCCTGCCAGATCATGGCCGACATAATGACCTTTGAGGAACATCGCGGCCCGATTGCCGGCAAAAAGGTGGTCTGGACCGGGGATGGCAACAACGTGTGCGCATCGTTTCTGCATGCTGCGGGCCAATTTGGCTTTGATCTGACATTTACCGGGCCTGCGCATTTGGACCCCGAAGATGAATTCGTCGCACTGGCACGTTCAAAGGGCAGTAACGTCGTCATCGAACGCGATGCGTTCAAGGCAGTGGAAGGCGCAGACCTTGTTGTAGCCGATACCTGGGTGTCGATGCATGACGCCCAATCCGCCCGTGAACGGCGCCACAACATGCTGCGGCCATATCAGGTCAACGAAAAGCTGATGGCAGCGGCGAAACCGGACGCATTGTTTATGCACTGCCTGCCTGCCCACCGCGAAGAAGAAGTCTCATCCGAGGTTATGGATGGCCCGCAATCGGTGATCTTTGACGAGGCGGAAAACCGGCTTCACGCGCAAAAGGCCATCATGCGCTGGTGTCTCGGTCTCTAGCGAGGCCGCCCGTAGGGCGAATGAGCGCCGCCACGAAAGGAACAGGCGCGTCCAGAGTCTAAACCACCAACGCATTCAACAGCAAAAATATCAATCCTGACATAACGGCAGCTGCAGGTACCGTGATGACCCAAGCGGCCACGATGGTCATGAAATGTGAACGACGCACCAGTTTACGCCGACGCCGTTCTTCCGGTGCGATACGCTTGGCGGCTGGAATATCCACCGTCATTTTCCGCAACCGTCGCTCCATATGCCATTCGCGGAAAAAGCCGACGCCAAACACACCACCAACAGCAATGTGGGTCGAGCTGACCGGCAGACCCAGCCAGCTGGCCACAATCACAGTAATAGCGGCAGACAATGCCACACAAAATGCCCGCATTGGGTTTAGCTTGGTGATTTGACTGCCGACCATGCGGATCAGCTTGGGTCCAAACAGGAACAATCCAAACGAAATACCAAAGGCTCCAATGACCATCACCCAAAGCGGGATTGATACTTTGGCGGCAAAATCCCCAAATTCAGTGGCATGCACGATCGCGGCCAACGGTCCTACTGCGTTTGCGACATCGTTAGCCCCATGGGCAAAGCTTAGCAAAGCGGCCGAGAACACCAAAGGCAGGCGGAATAGCACTTTGACCGACTTGTTGCGGTTCTCAAGACCTTCGGATTGTTTGCGCACAAACGGGCGTGTCACCAGATAGAATAGCAGGCCAATCGTTGCTCCGATCATCAGCGCCGTTTGCACGTCAATCTTGACGATCCGTTTCAGCCCTTTCACCGCCAGATAGGCGGCAAAAGCCCCGGCCATGATGCCGACAAGAACCGGAACCCAGGTGCGCGCGGCTGCGATTTTGTCGTCGCGATAGATGATCCGCGCCTTGATAAACGCCAGAAACGCGGCTGCCACGGCCCCACCCAGCAACGGTGAAATCACCCAAC
>JAHRVZ010000306.1 GCA_019090405.1 Paracoccaceae bacterium | reverse complement strand
TGATCCAGCGCACACCACGCGGACGAATGTTGGCGCATAAGGCATGGGCGCATTTGGGGATGGCTGCACCAAAAGGCGGCAGCGATCTTTTCGACTGAATTCGCAAACTGTAGAAAAGGACAGGCTGTGACACCCCAGGATGTAGAGTCGCTTTTTACCCGCAAAGACGGGCAATTCACGTTTGCGCGTTGGGGAAGACCAATTTCGCCGGTGATCTTTGGCGTCGATGAGGCAACCCTGTCCGTCGTCAAGGGCGCGTTCGAGGCCGTCGTGGCGCTGGCAGGTCACGAAATGGCTGAAACCGACGCCGAGTTGGGCAGCAACTGCATGGTGTTCTTTTTCCGCGACTGGGATGAGCTGAACCATGTGCCAAAGCTGGATGAACTGGTGCCGGGGCTGACGCCTTTGGTGGCGCGGCTGCAAGAGCAGGGCGCCAATCAATACCGTGGTTTTCGATTTGACAAAAACGGCGCAATCCGCGCGGCCTTTGTGTTTCTGCGCATGGACGCAGAACTGTCGGACATGCCGGTCGAAGTCATTGCATTGGGGCAGGTGGTCCAGACCATTCTGCTTTGGTCAGACGTGGCGTTTCAGACGCGCTCGCCTTTGGCGATGGCGGATAAGACCACTGTGCTGCGCCCCGATATTGCCGGTGTGATCCGCGCGGCCTATGATCCGCTTTTGCCGGCGTCGGGCAATGATGCCTCGCTTGCTTTGCGGATATTTGCCCGCTTGGAGCCAGACCAATGACCCATCATTTTGCGCTGCGGGTGTATTACGAAGACACTGACATGGGTGGTATCGTCTATCACGCCAATTATCTGAAATTCATCGAACGCGCCCGTAGCGAATGGGTGCGTAGTCTGGGCAACGACCAGAATGCGATGAAAGACGCGGGGATCGTTTGGGTCGTGCGCCGGATCGAAGCGGATTATCTGGCTTCGGCCCGGTTCGAGGATGAACTGACCATCGAGACAACAATTCAAAGCCTGAGCCGCGTTCGGTTGGTGATGAACCAGATTATCAAACGCGAAGATACAGTGATATTTACAGCGACTGTAACCGCCGTTTGTATGACAGCGGCAGGTAAACCGGTGCGTCTGCCAGCGGAGATTCGCGCATTGTTGGAATAATCGGGCCAAACGCTCGCGGTTTTGTTGGCAATTGCATGGGTTGTGCGATAATACTGCGATCAAGAAGGCTGAACAAATACAGTCGCTAACAAAGAGCAGGCTAATGGAAGCAGAAACACTTGCGCTGGCGCAGGGGATTGATTTCTCGTTGTGGGGCCTTTTTGCGCGCGCAACTTTGACCGTAAAACTGGTAGTCGTGTTGCTGATTGCAGCATCCTTCTGGTCTTGGTCGATCATCATTCAAAGGCATATCAGCTATCGGTCGGCGCGCAGCGAGGCCGCCAAATTCGACGAGATGTTCTGGTCGGGTGAACCGTTGGACGCGTTGTTTGACACCATTGGCGCACAGCCCTCTGGCAGGTCGCAAAAGATATTTGCCGCGGGCATGACCGAATGGCGCCGCTCGCATCGCAACGACGGTGGGTTGATTGCGGGTGCGCAGGCTCGCATTGACCGGTCGATGGATGTGGCGATCAACAAAGAATCCGAACAGCTGCAAAAAGGTCTGCCGGTTTTGGCAACGATTGGATCAACGGCTCCGTTTGTTGGGCTGTTTGGCACGGTCTGGGGTATCATGAATGCCTTTGTCGAAATCGCCGAGCAGCAAAATACCAATCTAGCGGTTGTGGCGCCGGGCATTGCCGAGGCCTTGATGGCGACGGCTTTGGGCCTGCTTGCGGCGATTCCGGCGGTGATTTTCTATAACAAACTAAGTTCGGACAGTGATCGGATCGTGGCCGGATATGAATCCTTTGCTGACGAATTTGCGACAATTCTGTCGCGTCAATTGGACAGCTAGGTCATGGGTGCAGCAATGCAACAGGGACAAGGCGGTGGACGACGCCGCAGGCGTGGGCGGAACCGTTCGCGCCCGATGTCCGAAATCAATGTGACACCGTTTGTTGATGTGATGCTGGTGTTGCTGATCATTTTTATGGTCGCCGCCCCTTTGCTGACCGTCGGGGTTGAGGTCGAACTGCCGAAATCGGCTGCCAACGCGCTGCCCGGTGATAATGAGGAACCGTTGACCGTGACGGTAACGGCCCAGGGGTCGGTTCAGATACAAACCACCGAAACACCGCGCGATCAATTGGTGCCCAAACTGCGCGCCATCGCGGCCGAACGCGAATCTGACCGGGTATTCCTGCGGGCAGATGGCTCGGTACCATATTCAGAAGTGATGCAAATTCTAGGAGCGTTGAACGCCGGAGGGTTTTCCAATGTTGGTCTCGTAACCGACACTGGCGGCCCGTCGCTGGACGATCCGGAAGGGTGAGGCAACGGTTTGCAGACCGGTACCAAAATATCGGGCTTTGCCCATGTCGGCCTGATCGGCTGGATGGTCTTTGGTGGTGTGTTCAGCGCGCACCCCGATCCGTTCGAGGCGCGTGAGGTGTCGGTGATCTCGGCTCAGGATTTTGATGCGTTTCTGGCAGCACAACAGCCGCCTGCAACAGCGGCCCAGCCTGCCGCATTGCCGGTGCCGGAAATACCGCTGGATACACCGGATGTGCAGACAGAAACCGATGTCGAACCCGATCAGGTTCAGCCAAGCGAAACCAGCCAGCCCGAAACCGATGCCGCACCCAACGCGGTGCCAACGCTACCAACGCCTGATCCGGACATCACGGATGCAACCCCGGTATTGCAGCCACCCGAGCCTGAAATTTCCGAAATCAATCCGACCGAAACGCCAAACCCGGCTGTTCGCCCGGTTGACCGTGTTGCCCCGACGCCTGTGGCACCAGCGCCGCCGGATGTGCGGCCGGACGATGTAACCAACCCCGAGGTTTCGCCCGACAAAGGGGCCGAAACACCGCAGGACGTCCAGGAAGCGACGGCACCCGAAGAAGCCAATGACAGAATTGTGACCGAAGCGGACGAAACCAGCACCCTTGCACCGTCCCGGTCGGTTCGCCCTCCGGCACGTCCGGCGGCACCGCCAGTCGCCACGCCTACCCCTGATTCTCAGTCAGAACCGGATACAAGTGTTAATGCTTCGATAAACGATGCCTTGAGCGAAGCGATGGAAACGGCAGAGACACCCAGAGCTGCGCCAGCCGGTCCGCCTTTGTCACAAGGGGAAAAGGACGCTCTGCGGGTCTCGGTGTCGCGTTGCTGGAATGTTGGTTCCTTGTCGACGGAAGCATTGGGGACAACAGTGGTTGTCGCGGTTTCAATGACCCCTGATGGCAAGCCGGAAACATCGACCATTCGGATGTTATCCAGTTCTGGTGGCAGTGACGGGGCGGCGCAACAGGCGTTTAGCGCAGCGAGACGGGCGGTAATTCGTTGTGGCGCTTCGGGTTTTGACCTTCCGACCGAGAAATATGATCACTGGCGTGATATTGAAATGACATTCAATCCCGAAAGGATGCGGATCAAATGATGAAAGTATTGGTAGGTATTCTGGCGGGGCTGGTGCTGATGTCAGCGCAGGCAATGGCACAATCTGGTCCCTTACGGATCGAAATTACCGAAGGGGTGATTGAACCATTGCCCTTTGCAGTCCCGGATTTCGTACCCGACGGAGCATCAGCCAGCGAAATTTCGGCACAATTGTCGCGGCTGGTGGCGTCGGACCTGTCAGGAACCGGATTGTTCCGCGAGGTTCCGGCCAGCGCCTATATCAGCAAGGTGACGGATTTCTCGGCCCCCGTACAATATGCGGATTGGAAGGCGATCAATGCACAGGCGCTGATCACTGGTTCGGTCAAAGTGTCGGGCAGCCGTTTGACCGTACAATTCCGCATTTACGATGTGTTCTCGGGTGACGAGCTAGGCACAGGTTTGCAATTTGTCGGAGCGCCCGACGGCTGGCGTCGAATGGCGCATAAAGTGGCTGATGTGGTCTATAGCCGGATCACGGGTGAAGGTAGCTATTTTGACAGTCGGGTTGTCTTTGTCTCGGAAACCGGTCCCAAGAATGACCGTCACAAACGGTTGGCAATCATGGATTATGATGGGGCCAACGTCCAATACCTGACCGACAGCGCGGCGATCGTTCTGGCACCACGCTTTTCGCCAACCGGTGACAGAGTTCTATATACGTCTTACGAAACCGGATTTCCGCGAATTTATGTCCTTGATGTTGGTAAGGTCGAGCGCCGCGTGCTTGAAGAACAGGATGGCACGATGAGTTTTGCCCCTCGCTTTGCACCGGATGGGCGTACCGTCGTGTATTCGCTGTATAAAGGCGGAACCACCGATATTTATACGCTCGACATCAATAATGGCAAAAGTAAACGCCTGACCAATGCAACATCAATTGATACTGCCCCCAGCTATTCGCCGGACGGCAAACAGATTGTGTTTGAAAGTGATCGCTCAGGCACGCAACAGCTATATATCATGAGCGCCAGCGGCGGCGAGGCCCGGCGTATCAGTTTCGGGCAGGGCCGCTATGGCACGCCGGTCTGGTCACCACGCGGAGACCTGATTGCATTTACCAAGCAAAGCAAAGGCCGTTTCCATATTGGGGTCATGCGGGTAGATGGCAGCGAAGAGCGCCTGTTGACGGCGTCCTTTCTGGATGAAGGGCCGACCTGGGCGCCTAACGGTCGGGTCATTATGTTCACCCGAGAAACGCAGGGTGCCAAAGGCCGGGCGTCGCTTTATTCGGTGGATATCACAGGGCGAAACCTGCGTCCGGTCCGCACGCCCGAAGGGGCATCAGATCCAGCTTGGTCGCCCTTGCAGAAATAGGGATGAAAATCCACGCGCGTTCACAAACTTGGGCGGGTATGATACGGTAACTTTAGTTAATAATAAGTATAAAATGAGAGGCAACAGGTATGACAATTCTGAGCAAACTCTTGGCGGTTAGTCTGGTGTTGGGCATCGCAGGATGCACCAATGCGACGGGTGGTTTTGGCAGCGGTTCGGATGGGTCGAGCAATCTTGACGCGGGGCTGGTTTCAGATCAGACATCACCTGCGTATTTCCAAAAGGCGATTGGGGATAGGGTGTTGTTTCCGGTCGATCAGGCGACACTAACAGATGAGGCCCGCACCATTTTGGTGGCGCAGGCGGATTGGATGTCGCTGAACACCGACTACAAGGCGATCATCGAAGGGCATGCCGACGAACAGGGCACCCGCGAATACAATATCGGACTAGGCGCGCGCCGGGCTGATGCAGTTCGCGAATTCCTGATTTCTCGCGGTGTGGCAGGCAACCGTTTACAGGTGGTCAGCTATGGCAAAGAACGCCCGCTTGAGATTTGCAGCGAAGAATCCTGCTATTCCAAGAACCGCAGGTCGGTCACGGTTCTGGCCAGTAATCTAACGGGGTAAAGCAATGCGCATCGCAGTATGGGCGCTTTGGGCGCTGGTCGCAGTCGGTTCCGTGCAGGTGCCAGGGCAGGTGATGGCACAGGACAAACAGACCCTGGCTGACATCCGGCAGGAACTGACGGTTTTGTTTGTCGAAGTTCAGCGATTGAAAACCGAATTGTCGACCACTGGCGGTGTGAACACCCGATTGCCAGCTGCCAGCACGCTGGAAAAGATTGATGCAATCGAGGCCGAGTTGAAACGCCTGACATCAAGCACCGAACAGCTTGAGCATCGGGTTAACCAAATTGTAACAGATGGCACCAACCGGATCGGCGATCTGGAATTCCGGCTGGTTGAACTTGAGGGTGGTGACGTGAGCAAGCTGGGCGACACGCCAACGCTTGGCGGAGACACTGTTGGCACCCCAAATGACGGCGGAACGACTGTCCCTACGACGAACGATGGGCAGGGCGAACTTGCGATGGGTGAAGACGCCGATTTCAAGACCGCCGAGCAGGCACTGAACGCCAAAGACTATGGCAAAGCGGTGGATCTGTTCACGCAATTCAACGTGGCCTATCCTGGCAGTCCGTTGGCTGCACAGGCCGAAATCAGTCGCGGACATGCTCTTGAGGGACTTGGTGATACACGCGAAGCGGCGCGGGCATATCTTGCTGGTTTTGTCAGCAATGAAACCGGGCCGGATGCTGCGTCAGCGCTGTTTGAACTGGGCGCAGCGCTTGGGCGTTTGGGGCAGACCGATCAGGCCTGCGTGACCTTGGGCGAGGTCTCTGTGCGATTCCCTGTTGCCAATGAAGTGGCCAGCGCGCAAACCGAAATGAGCGCATTGGGGTGCAATTGATTCAATCTGACGCGAATATCCTTTCGCTGGTTCGGAATAAAGTCGGTTCAGTTCGGGGTCTTCGGTTGGGTGTAGCTGTGTCTGGCGGCGGCGATTCCGTCGCTTTGTTGCACATTCTGTCCCGTTGTTTTGATGCAGATGATATTCAGTTGTTCGCGGCAACCGTGGACCACGGACTGCGCCCCGAATCAGCGGATGAGGCACAGAATGTGGCAAAGCTGGCCGCGTCTCTTGGAATCCCTCATACAATATTGAAATGGACTGATTGGGACGGTACCGGCAACCTGCAAAATCAGGCCCGCAAGGCGCGCTATCAATTGTTGAGTGATTGGGCGAAAGCCAACTCTATTTCCACGGTATTACTGGGTCATACCAAGGATGATCAGGCCGAGACCGTTTTGATGCGATTGGGGCGATCTGCCGGTGTAGATGGACTGGCGGGAATTCCGTTGCGGCGGGTAGTTGACGGTGTAACTGTCATGCGCCCAATGCTGAGCCTCACGCGCAACGAGCTTCGCGACTATCTGAAACGGCATGGTGTAAACTGGATCGACGATCCGTCAAACGACGATCCAAGATTTGATCGGATTAAGGCGAGGCAGGCGCTTAATCTGCTTGAACCTATTGGAATAACTGCGGAATCCTTAGACGATGTCGCACAAAATATGGCCAGTGTCCGGACGGCATTGGACTGGTATTGCTTTCTGGCCGCACGTGACGGGACTTGCGTTGATGGTGGTAATGTCATCCTTGACCAGCGAAAATTCAGGTTAATGCCAGACGAAACAGCCCGTCGATTGTTGGTCAGCGCAATTTCGTGGATCAGTGGGTCGGACTATCCGCCACGACGCGCTCCGGTTCTTAAAGCGCTTGAAGATTTGCGCGAAAGCCGCGCCATTACGCTGGGCGGTTGCCACGCACTTCCATTTGGTCAGGCCATCTGGGTGTGTCGGGAATTCAATGCGGTCCGCAATACAAGATGTGACTCCGGACAGGTATGGGACCAGCGCTGGAGATTGTCAGGTGAAGAAATTGAAAACACTGAGCTGCGCGCGCTTGGTCACGATGGCCTGAAGCAATATTCCGACTGGCGCGACACAGCACGCCCAAAAGAGGCGTTGATTGCGTCACCTTCGGTGTGGAAAGGCGATAATTTGCTGGCCGCACCATTCGCGAAACAAAGCCAAATATGCGAATTTGAACTGATTGGCGGCAGCGAAGGATTTTTTTCGTCGATTTTAACGCATTGAACCTGACGTTTTGTTCTCTATCTTATATAGAGCAATCGGTCGTGGTATGAACGATCACAAATTTTATGGAGATTTCATTTGGGCAATGCACGCAATATCGCGTTTTGGGTCGTTCTGTTCCTATTGGTCTGGGCCTTGTTCAATCTGTTTAGCGGATCCAGCGGTGGCCTGCAAAGCCAAGAAGAAAGCTATTCTGAATTTGTAAGCGCTGTAAAAGATGGCAGCGTCAGTCAGGTTGCTCTCGACGGCGAGCAGATCAGGTACAAAAGTTCGAATGGATCTGAATATGTGGTCATCAAACCCGCTGATGCCGAAGTCACAGCGCTTTTGATCGAAAACAACGTTCCGGTACGGGCACAAAAACAAGAGCAATCTGGTTTTCAGTCGTTCCTTATGACAATGTTGCCCTTCCTTCTGCTGATCGGTGTCTGGATCTATTTCATGAATCGCATGCAAGGTGGCGGCAAGGGCGGTGCGATGGGCTTTGGCAAGTCCAAGGCCAAGATGCTGACCGAAAAGCATGGTCGCGTAACGTTTGATGATGTTGCTGGCATTGATGAAGCCAAGGAAGAGCTCGAAGAAATCGTAGAGTTCCTGCGTAATCCGCAGAAATTCAGCCGTCTGGGCGGGAAAATCCCCAAAGGCGCATTGCTGGTTGGACCTCCGGGCACAGGTAAAACGCTGCTGGCGCGTGCCATTGCGGGCGAGGCGGGCGTGCCATTCTTTACGATTTCCGGTTCCGACTTTGTAGAAATGTTTGTTGGCGTAGGTGCGTCGCGTGTGCGCGATATGTTTGAGCAGGCCAAAAAGAATGCGCCTTGTATTGTATTCATCGACGAAATCGACGCTGTCGGCCGTCATCGGGGTGCTGGCTATGGTGGTGGTAATGATGAACGTGAACAAACGCTAAACCAATTGCTGGTGGAAATGGACGGATTTGAGGCGAACGAAGGCGTCATCATTCTGGCCGCAACCAACCGCAAAGACGTGCTTGATCCGGCGCTGCTGCGTCCGGGCCGGTTTGACCGTCAGGTGAATGTTGCCAATCCTGATATCAAAGGCCGCGAGAAAATATTGGGCGTTCACGCGCGCAAAACGCCGCTTGGCCCTGATGTCGATCTGCGCATCATTGCACGTGGTACGCCGGGGTTCTCGGGTGCTGATCTGGCGAATCTGGTGAACGAAGCTGCTTTGATGGCCGCGCGACTTGGCCGCCGGTTCATCACGATGGATGAATTTGAGAGCGCCAAGGACAAGGTCATGATGGGTGCCGAGCGTCGCAGCATGGTTCTGACCAAGGACCAGAAAGAGCACACCGCCTATCACGAATCCGGTCATGCGGTCGTCGGGATGGCGATGGAAAAATGTGATCCCGTCTACAAAGCGACGATCATTCCACGCGGTGGCGCATTGGGCATGGTGGTCTCACTGCCGGAAATTGACCGTCTGAACTGGCATCGTGACCAGTGCGAACACAATATTGCGATGACGATGGCAGGCAAAGCTGCTGAAATCATCAAATGGGGTCCGGACGGTGTTTCCAATGGCCCGGCGGGTGACATCCAACAGGCCAGCAATCTGGCGCGGGCAATGGTGATGCGCTGGGGTATGTCTGACAAAGTAGGCAATATTGATTACCAGCAAGCGCACGAAGGATACCAGGGCAGCGGTGGTGGTGCATTGTCAATCTCGGCGCATACCAAAGAGCTGGTCGAACAAGAGGTGAAGCGTTTTATTGACGAAGGTTACGCGACGGCCCATAAAATTCTGACTGAACAGAACGAAGAATGGGAGCGTCTTGCACAAGGGTTGCTGGAATACGAAACCCTGACCGGAGACGAGATCAAGCGCGTCATGAAAGGTGATCCTCCGCAGGTGGATGACGATGATGCTGACACGCCGGACGAAGGCAATGCGCCAAGCGTGACAGCTATCCCAAAAACCAAACCGCGGAAATCGACGCCTGATGGCGGATTGGAACCTGAACCATCTTCTTGAGCTTCATTCCAAGTTGAAATCAGATTGAGGCGGGCCAGACGGTTCGCCTCATTTCAGGCGCGCTGTATGTCGCTGGCATCCCACGTCAAAATCTGTAGCTTGCCGTCAGGACTGGAAATTTAGACAAGCGGGTGGATTGCATGCCGACACTAAGACAAACGGAATTTAGCGGCGAGGTGGTTTGGCTGGGTCATGTACCGGGTGAAACCGGGACTATCAGGTCTGATTCAGTTGACCGGATTGATCTGGGTTTTGACGGGCAGGTCGACGCGCGCCACGCAGGTCTAAACCGTGCATCCTGTGTCAGAGTGCGCAATCTTTACACCGAAGGCACAGAAATTCGCAATGTTCGGCAACTGACCATCCTGTCGGCAGAGCAACTTGATGAGATTGCCGCCGAAATCGGCCTTGAAACGCTTGATCCCGTACTTTTGGGGGCAACGTTGGTATTGCGTGGAATCCCGGATTTCACCCATGTTCCTCCGTCGGCGCGATTGCAGGGACCATCTGGATTGACGCTGACCGTAGACATGGAAAACCGCCCCTGTATTTATCCCGCGCGTGAGATCGAGGCCGACCAACCGGGGCATGGCACGGCCTTTAAGCCAGCGGCCAAAAACCGGCGAGGAGTCACGGCCTGGGTCGAGAGACCGGGTACAATTGCATTGGGCGACGCGATGACGTTGTTTGTTCCGGATCAGCGGGCATGGTCGCCTTGATGCCATCACCAATTTAAGGCTGAGGATTTATTGACCCCCAAAATGGGCAGAGGTCTTTTCCGCCAACCAAAATGTCGGATTCCGCCTCGTTATTGTGCAGATCGGGGGGTAATCTCTGGCTGAACCAGCGGCTGTGCTGGATTTAAAAGATCATCAATCAGGACGGTTCCGACATGAATTTTAAGTCAGATATTGAAATTGCCCGCGCGGCGAACAAGAAACCGATTCAGGAAGTTGGCGCAAGGCTGGGCATATCCGGTGATGATCTGCTGCCCTATGGCCACGATAAGGCCAAGGTTAGTCAGGACTTTATCAACTCGGTTCAGGACCGAAAAAACGGCAAGCTGATCCTTGTGACAGCGATCAACCCGACGCCTGCTGGCGAGGGCAAAACAACCACGACCGTCGGTTTGGGCGATGGCCTGAACCGGATTGGCAAGAACGCTGCGGTTTGCATACGCGAGGCGTCGCTGGGTCCATGTTTCGGCATGAAAGGCGGCGCTGCGGGGGGTGGCAATGCACAGGTCATTCCGATGGAAGACATGAACCTGCATTTCACCGGGGATTTCCACGCCGTCACCTCGGCGCATAACCTGCTTAGCGCAATGATCGACAATCACATCTATTGGGGCAACGCGCTGGAAATTGACACCCGTCGTGTTGTCTGGCGTCGTGTTGTCGACATGAACGATCGTGCTTTGCGCCAGATTACCGCCTCATTGGGCGGTGTCGCCAACGGGTTCCCGCGAGAAACCGGGTTTGATATCACAGTCGCCTCGGAGGTCATGGCCTGCCTGTGTCTGGCAAACAACCTGAAGGATTTGCAGAACCGTCTGGGCAAGATCATCGTCGCCTATCGCCGCGACCGCAGCCCGGTATTTGCACGCGACATCAAAGCCGATGGCGCGATGACCGTTCTGCTTAAGGACGCGATGCAGCCCAATCTGGTGCAGACCTTAGAGAATAATCCGGCCTTTGTGCACGGTGGCCCGTTTGCCAATATCGCACATGGTTGTAATTCGGTCATTGCAACGACTACGGCATTGAAACTGGCCGATTATGTCGTGACCGAAGCCGGGTTTGGGGCAGATCTGGGTGCTGAAAAGTTCATGAACATCAAATGCCGCAAAGCCGGGCTTGCACCGGATTGCGTTGTTCTGGTCGCCACGGTTCGGGCGATGAAGATGAACGGCGGTGTGGCGCGTGCTGATTTGGGGCCTGAGAATATTGACGCCGTAAAAGAGGGGTGCGCCAACCTTGGCCGCCACATCGACAACTTGAAGTCCTTTGGGGTGCCAATTGTCGTTGCGATCAATCACTTTGTCAGTGACACAGACGGCGAAGCGCAGGCGATCCGCGATTATGTTAGGGCACAAGGCTCTGAGGCGATTTTGTGCCGTCATTGGGAACTGGGCGGTGAGGGCACCATTGATCTGGCCACCCGCGTGGTGGAAATTGCAGAAAGTGGCGAATCGAATTTTGCACCGACCTATCCGGACGACATGCCCTTGTTTGAAAAGGTCGAATGCATTGCCAAGAATATTTACCGTGCCGATGCGGTGATTGCAGACAAGAAAACCCTCGATCAGCTTAAGCATTGGCAAGATCAGGGGTATGGCAATTTGCCGGTCTGCATGGCCAAAACCCAGTATTCATTCAGCACCGACCCAACCCAACGCGGCGCGCCAACCGGGTTTGTTCTGCCGGTACGCGAGGTACGGCTGAGTGCGGGTGCCGGATTTGTTGTGGTGATCTGCGGCGAGATCATGACCATGCCGGGTCTGCCACGCACGCCTTCTGCGGAAACGATTATGCTGAATGACGTTGGCGAAATCGAAGGTCTGTTCTGATCCTGCGATATTAACGCTTTCAAATGGCCCTGTCTTAGTGCAGGGCCATTTGTATAAGGCATCGTCAGATTACGAAAAGGAAATGACATGAGCGCAACTGTTATTGATGGCAAAGCATTTGCCGCCACCGTCCGGGGCAAAATCGCGGCGCATGTGGCCCGGCTAAAATCCGATCACGGGTTAACGCCGGGTTTGGCAGTTGTTCTGGTGGGCGAAGACCCGGCCAGTCAGGTCTATGTTCGCGCTAAAGGTAAACAAACCACCGAAGTTGGCATGAACAGTTTCGAGCACAAACTGCCCGCAGATGTGTCCAAAGATGAACTCTATGCGCTGATTGCCAAACTGAACGCCGATCCGGCGGTGCACGGAATTCTGGTGCAATTCCCGGTTCCGGATCATTTGAATGAAACAGATATTGTAGCGCAGATCGACCCAGCCAAAGACGTGGATGGGCTGCATGTGGTTAATGCCGGTTTGCTGGCCTCGGGACAGCGGGCCATGGTGTCCTGCACGCCGTTGGGCTGTCTGATGTTGCTACGTAATCAACTTGGATCGTTGTCGGGGCTAAACGCCGTTGTCATCGGGCGGTCCAACCTAGTTGGTAAACCGATGGGGCAGTTGTTGCTGGGCGATAGCTGCACGGTGACGATGGCGCATTCCCGGACCCGCGATTTACCCGATGTTGTGCGGCGCGCTGATATAGTAATTGCGGCTGTTGGACGTGCGAAGATGGTGACGGGCGACTGGATCAAACCGGGTGCAACGATTATCGACGTGGGCATCAACCGCATCGAAAAACCCGAAGGTGGGACGCGATTGGTCGGAGACGTTGATTTTGACAGCTGTGCAAAGGTTGCGGGTGCGATCACACCGGTTCCGGGCGGTGTTGGGCCGATGACCATTGCCTGCCTGCTGGCCAACACGGTGACAGCGCTTTGCCGCGCAAACGGATTGGACGAACCAGAAGGCCTGACCGCCTAAGTTTATGACAATTTTGGAAACGAATATTAAAATGTTTTACATTTTTGGCACGCGCGGTTTGAACTGAAATCTTGTCTGGTCTACATGATTGGTAGAATTAGTTTTTAAGAATCTATTTGCCTTCATGTTACGTAATTCAAAAACAGTATTTGCACAGTTGTTTTCACCAATTCGACTGACGATCTGGGTCGTTGGTTCGGCATTGGCTGCGGTGGCGGGGCCATTTGGTACATACTTTATTCATGGTTTTACCACCCGATTTCTATACTGGTTTCTGATTATCAGCATTTCGACAATCCTGGCCGGACTTTGCAGCCAGTGGGTCAACCAACTGATTGGGCGGAATCGGCCTGTGTTGGCCGATTTAACAAAAGTCGCATTTATGGTCGTCGTATTTACACCTGTTCTTTTCGTATTGACGCAGCTCTTTAGATACGGAAATATATCATTCGATTCAGATTTTATCCTTTATATACAAAGTGTAGCGGTAATCACCGCAGCCTTATGTATCGCCAGAAGAGTATTGCCAGGATTTGAAGAAATCCCTTATCACAAAGCCAGAAAACCGGATACGACCCAATCTGAATCGCTTTCTGATGAGCCTCGACTTACGCGTAGATTACCAGAGGACTATGAAGGCCCAATTTTGCGGTTGTCGGTACGCGATCATCTTGTTGATGTGGTGACTATGAAATCGACCCATACGATCCGGCTTCGGTTTTCGGATGCAATTGATGAGATGGACGATGTTCAAGGCTATTGTACGCACCGGTCACATTGGGTCGCACGCTGTGCCATTATTCAGCCAGAGCGCGTCTCAGGGCGCATATTCTTGCGGATTTCAAATCAGGATCTGGTTCCGGTCAGCCGTAAATACAAACCTGATCTTCTGGCTGCCGGACTCGTTTAGCGCGGCATTGGAATTGCATGAACATTGCGTCCGGTCAGAATTGCCACGGCCTCGGGGCGCATCAGCGAAGTGAGCGTTGCATCACTCGACCTTAGCCCCCCTGTATAGGTGCCGTAGGACGGCAAAACTACTCGGTCGCTATCGGCAAGAAACGCCGGGCGTGATATGGTTTTGACGCGGGTTCGAACCTCGGCCTTGGGGTGATAATGGCCTGAAATTTCACCACTGGCCAGGGGGTGGGCAATGTGGCGAAAGGTCAAAGGCTGCAATGGCAGTTCGGCCAGATGCGTCCCACCAAGCGAAACCGGCCCCGGATCGTGATTGCCTTCGATCCAAACCCAACGTCGCCCGGCCTGAAGTCGGGAAATCCACAATCGTTCTTCTTCGGGCAATGCTTGGGCGGCTCCCACATCGTCAAAACTGTCCCCAAGACAGACAACAATTTGCGCATTGGTTCGGGCCAGATCGGCGGCCAACCGGTTCAGCGTGTCGCGCGTGTCATAAGGTGGCAGGACAGCGCCACCGCGACGGGCAATACGCTCGGATTTGCCAAGGTGCAGGTCAGACACGCAAAACAACCGCTCTTCTGGCCACCACAGGGCACCAGACCCAAGCGCAACCAATTGCGTACCCGCAAGCGTGAAATTATGCCCATCCATGTGTTTTGGTTGCTGATTGGTGCCAAAATTGCAAGGTCAATCCGCAACAGGCTAGGCAATTCCAGCGGCCAGCATCAAAGCACGTGCCTCTTCCGCCAAAAGCCGCTCTTCGGCTGCGCCCTTGACGGGAACCTTGCCCATCTCAAGGAAAAGAGGCGCGGCCAATGGGGTTACACCGTCCAGTCGCACAAGATCAATCCGGTCACCAACCCGGTTGGCCATTTCCTCGATCCGGCCAAAATCGACAAGACCACGCAAGGCTTCGGTCCGGGTGATCTGCATCATCAGATGGTCAGGATCGTATTTCAGTAATGTGTCGTAAAGAATATCCGACGAAAAGGTCGCCTGCCGCCCTGATTTGCGTGTCGAAGGCGTGTTGCGTTCAATCAAGCCAGCGATGGTGGCCACAGCGCGAAAACTGCGTTTCATCACCGCGTTTCCTGCCAGCCACCCCTCAAGCCCCTCACGCAACGCTTTAAGGTCAAAAAGCGGTTTGGCATCGGTCAGCGCATCCAGTCCCCAAATCAGCGTAGCATAATCGGTCGCAACAAAACCCAATGGGTTCAGGCCCAATTCTTCCAGCCTTTTGGTCAGCAATAAACCAAGCGTTTGCTGCGCGTTGCGGCCTGCAAAACCATAGACACAGGTATGTTCGCGGCCGTCATGGGGGAAACTTTCGATCAGCAATCGACCCTGTTGCGGCAATCTTGACACCCGACGTTGCAGCGCCAGCCAATCGGCGGTGTGGCCCGGCAGTTGTGGCCAGCTTTCTTGCGCGAATATGTCAAGAATTCGCGCGCTTAGCTGAGTCGATGTGGCGAATTTAGTGCCCGAGAATGTGGCGATCTTGGGCTTCTTGTCGGCGCGGCGCGTGACTTCGACCGTCATCTCGCGCACGCCTTCAAAGCGCACGATCTGACCGCCAATCAAAAACGTATCACCAGGGGTCAGCGACGCGGCAAAGCTCTCTTCAATTTCGCCCAGCGGTTTGCCCCCACGACTACGTCGCAGACGCACTTTGAGCAGATCAGCATCCTGTATTGTACCCAAATTCATGCGAATACGCTGAGAGCTGCGGGGATCGCGTAATTGCCATACCCCATCATCGCGCTGCAACAATCGTTGCCATTTGTCATAGGCGCGCAGGGCATAGCCCCCGGTTGCGCAAAAATCCAGGCAATCGTCAAACTCAACCCGGCTGAGGGCCGAGTAAGCCCCGGCACTGGTGACTTCGCGGTAAAGATCATCGGCGGCAAACGGCCCGGCGCAGGCGGTGATCAGGATATGTTGACACAATACATCCCGTGGTCCCGACCCGCGCGGCTCTCCATCCAGATCGCCTGCTTTAACGGCCTCAAGAGCAGCGATACATTCCACAACCTCAAACCTATTTGCAGGGACCAGTAACGCCTTTGACGGCGCATTGTACTGATGATTGGCTCGGCCGATCCTTTGCACCAACCGTTTGACGTTCTTGGGGGCGCCGATCTGTATCACTAGATCGACATCACCCCAGTCGATGCCCAGATCAAGACTGCCGGTGCAGACAATCGCGCGCAATTCACCGCGTACCATCGCCGCCTCGATCCGCTCGCGGCGTTGTCGGTCCAGACTTCCGTGGTGAATGCCAATGGCAAGACCTTCGTCGTTCGCCAGCCACAAATTGTGGAAATATATTTCGGCCTGTGCGCGGGTGTTATGAAAGATAAGCGTTGTCTTGTGCTTATGGATTTGTTCCAGAACCGCCGGGACGGAATAAGCCGCACCACCGCCTGACCACGGCGGTTTTTCTTTGGTCTTTAACATTGAAATTTCAGGCGGCGGACCGGGGTCAGCCAGCAAAATTTCGCAACGATCCGGGTGCCGTGCCAACAAATGCGCAATGGCATCCGGGTCCTCTACCGTGGCTGAAAGGCCAACGCGGCGCAGATCGGGGCAGAGGGTTTGCAAACGCGCCAGCGCCAGCATCAGCTGATCGCCGCGCTTACTCTCAGCCAGCGCGTGAATCTCGTCCACGACGACACGTTTCAATCCGGCGAACATGCGCGGCGCGTCCTCGTACGAGATCAAAAGCGCCAGACTCTCAGGGGTGGTCAGCAGGATATGCGGAGGATCAGCGCGTTGGCGCTTCTTTCGGGTCGCTGATGTATCACCGGTGCGATCCTCAATGCGGATCGGCAAGTTCAATTCCTCGACCGGCGTGCGCAAGTTACGTTTTATATCAGCGGCTAACGCCTTAAGAGGCGAAATATACAGGGTGTGCAGCCCGTCATGCGGGTTCTGTGCGATATCGGCCAAAGTCGGCAAAAAGCCGGCCATCGTCTTGCCTCCACCGGTCGGTGCAATAAGCAACGTGGCGGGATCATCTGCACGTCTCAACAGGGCCCGTTGATGCGGATGGATGGACCAGCCCTTTGAGGCAAACCAATCGTGAAATGAATCAGGCAGAATAACCATACGAAGCAGTCTAAAGTGTTTTTCTTGCTAATTCTTCTCGTAAAAAATACTCCCGCCGGAGGCTCCCAACACGTCAACCCTCGCGCGGATTCAAACGATCTGGCGTTGCCAACTCAATCCAACACCGGTCTGGTCATAGCTGTATTTCATGTGACTAGTCGAGAGATCAACACCTTGACCTGCAAGCCGCGTCCGGATCAGCGGTTGATCCGTCAGATAACGAAAGACAATCGCGATTTTTGGGGACGTACGCCGTCTGCATCTTCGCTCATTTGACGATTATTTCGTCTTTCACGAACATGTTGGCCCATGCCCGGTCAATCAGTTCTGGTGACATCTGGTATGGAATGCCTTCGAATTCGCAGATTGAAATCATCTGGTCGATCAGAAAAACCGGCTGATAATTCGCGTAGATGTTGTCGATTGTCGGGTATTTCTTTTTCAGAAGATGCACCAGCGTCGGTTCATCCAGTGCTATGCCTTTGTGGCGTGCCACCAAAGCAAATATCTTAAGAAAGTTTTCCTGATTTGGGCCATCAATCTTGATCTTAAAAAATATCCGACGCAATGCAGCCTGGTCAAAAATGTCATTTGGGTGGAAGTTGGTCGAGAAGATTACCAATGTGTCAAAGGGCACTTCGAATTTTTCGCCTGACTGCAAGCCAAGAATGTCTTTGTTTTCTTCAAGCGGAACAATCCAGCGGTTGATCAGCGCCTGTGGGGATTCTTCCTGACGACCAAGGTCATCCACAATAAAAACGCCACCAGTAGATTTGAGCTGCAAAGGAGCCTGATAGGTTTTCGCCGTTGGATTATAGACCAAATCCAGCATTTTAAGCGACAATTCACCACCGGTGACAACTGTGGGTCTATCGCAGCAGACATATCGTAAATCAAACCGTTTCGCGCGTCGCAGCACCGTGGGGTCATCTGAATATTCATCGACCTTGTTGTGAACAACCGGGTCATAGACGGTGATAACTTGCCCCGCGTATTCGATGGCGCGCGGCACATAAACCTTGTCCCCCAGCGCATCCCGAATACCATTTGATATCGACGATTTACCATTGCCCGGAGGGCCATACATCAGAATCGAGCGTCCGGCGCTGATGGCAGGCCCAAGTTGATCCAGCAGTGTATTGGGCAGGATCAGATGACCCATGGCATTGCTCAATTGATCGCGGGTGACCTGGATGTTCCTGATCGACTGCCGTTCGACCTGTTCTTTGTAGACCGCCAACGGAACCGGCATTGCGCCAAAATACTCGGATTGGCTAAGAGCATCCAGCGCGCGGTTCCTGCCCTGATCGGTCAGTTGATATCCCATTTCGTTGCCATTGTTGGCATTAAGCGTACCCGTCGCCTCAAGCAGGCGTTGTTCACGCGCCATATCGACAAGTTCCTGGGTCACGGTATTGGGCAGGCAAATCGCCAGGCTCAAATCGCTGACCATGTCGATATTCTTGCGGAATATGGTTTTCAGCAGAATATCCCGCATCATTACTGGAGGCAGTTTCATGTCCTCAAGTGTGCGTGGGGCAGGAGGGGACATAACGGCGTTGGCGTGCATATTCATCGATACGGCCTGTGTTCAGTTTCGGTGCTATTATGCGTTCGGTTCATTGGTGTTCGACGATCAGTTCGTTTGGTAAAATGATCGGTTAATGTGGCATTAGCAGGGCGGAACAGGCTACTTTGGCTGGATTATAAGTGCTTTTGACGGGTTTTGGAGGTCAAGATCCGTAAATGGACCCCATTAACAAATAAATTCCCAGCGTTCCGCCCAGCGAAAGGCCCATTGGAAATTTCCATCCCATGTCCCAGCTTTTCCAGCCGGGTGCAATTTGGCGCAGTGGGGTGTATTTGGCCATCCGGTGCGTGGCAAAAGCGGCCAGTAAATTGGCCGCAAAAATGACCAGCAACAGGCGTAAATCGGCAGGTGCGATAAAGGGTGCCGCTGCCGCCGCAAACTTGGCATCTCCGGCACCAATTGCTCCGGCGGCATTCAGCATGATGCCAAGAACCAAAACGACACCCAGTCGGATCAAGCCCATGCCATAGCCGTAAAAAGGCAACACAAACAGGCCGATCACAACGAATACCGCTGCAAGCAGTAAAACCGCCTGATTGGGAATCCGCATCTCGCTCAGATCTTTAAAGGCGACGTAAAAGCAGATTGGCAATACGAATGGCAGAAACCACATTGCTGCTGACGCGGAAATTGACACCAGACTTTAGCTGTTTTCAAGAGCTTGCAAGGAATCCACTGCTTGCTCGAAATGCTGCGGATGGGTGTCGATGGATTCACGCAAAAGGCTTTTTCCGGTTTCAACGTCACCCTGCTTGATCGCCGACAATGCCAAAGTATGCAACAATTGGGCGCGTTCTGTTTGGTCCATCGGGATAATGGGCAGGGTATAATTGCGTTGGGCGCCACGGGCCAAAACCAGATTGTTTTTGGCTGTGAACAGGGACTGGTCCTGTCGGATCGATTCACCGAACAAGCGTTCAGCTTCTGAATAGTCACCACGGGTCAGTTTAGAATATCCCCAGTTGTTCATAACGCTGGCTGGCCGAGTGGTGAGACCGACGGCGGTTTCATAAAAACTGTCCGCGGTGCTCCATTCTTGATTGGCATCGGCAACCATGGCCTCAAGTCGGTAGCGTTTGAAGGTTTCATGGGTTGGTGGAACCGAATCCAGTGTTTTTTCGGCATCGTCCCAGTCCCCGACGCGGATTTGTGCATCTGCCAGCTCAATCGTGTCGTCCGGCGTCGCGCCCTCCATTTTGGTTACTTTGGTCCAGGCGCTGACACCTTCGGTGTTGCGCCGCGCGCGCACCAAAGACATCGCCAGTC
>JAHRVZ010000305.1 GCA_019090405.1 Paracoccaceae bacterium | reverse complement strand
TCTCCTTGCCGTTGCCATGTTTGCGCCCGATTGCACCATCATAAACACTTTGATCAAAATATGCCTTAGCAGAGTTTTACACATCAATATGATTAACCGTCTTAAATTTCTTATCGCGTCTATTTTCAAAGCACTTGCAGCCCGTTTTCGCCAACCCGAGACGCCTGAAATGCGGTTTATTACCAATCAAACTTTGCCGAAATCTCAGGTTTCTCTCGAAGAATTTCTAAGCATTCCCGTCTGCGAATCAAATTCTGAAAACTGCAGCCAGCATGACATCCAGCAACGCGGTCAATTTCTGGTGCGCCAAGACAGGTGGATTGAGCTGTCCAAAGAAATTCACAAAGCCGATCAGGCGCGTGAAACCACATCCGGAGGCATGCCGATCGCTGATTTATTGGCCTTTGGTGCCCGTGCCGATGTAGTTCGGTCAGTCGAGCATGCTTTGTCTGAGGACAAAAGTGCAGATTCCAGTTACTTGTTGGACGGGATCAACGGGCTGGAACAGGTACGCCGTGAATATCCCAAAGACCCTGCCATTGCACTGATCCTGGCGCTGGCTCATATCGACATTGGCTGGGCCTGGCGGGGACGTGGATATGAGGCATCGGTCCCAACCGAGAATCGTAAAAAATTCGCAGCGCATCTGGACCGGGCTGCTATCATTCTATCACCTTTTGACGCCATTGAACTGAACAGCCCGGCGTTGGGCGCGGCCCAATGCGCGCTGCTGGCTGCCGAGAGCGACCCGCGCAGCAAAGTTGCCGAAAAATATGAAATGTTGATTGATCTGCACCCGCAAAACCACCGACACATGCGGGCGATGGGGAACCACCTGTTGCCGCGTTGGTTTGGATCATACCAGCAACTGGAACTCGAAGCACGTCGCACAGCCGCCCGCACGCAGGATATCTGGGGAAATGGCGCTTATACTTGGGTATATTTCGATGCCATCGCACTTGATGAAACTGCTTGTGAACATGTCGATGTCGACTTTTTCATAGATGGCATGCGTGACATTGTGGCGGCGCGACCTGAACAGGAATTTGTCAATCTTCTGACCGCTTATTGCACCATTGCCTTGCGCCAAAGAGCTGGCCTTAGCCAAGAAGCGGATTATCCGCGCTTGCAAATAATCGAATGTGCGAACTGGCTGATCCGGGATCACCTGACCGAAGTTCACCCGCTGATCTGGGCCCATGCCGATGAAAGTTTTGATAATAATGCCCGGATCACATCGGTTTCACGGTTTGCGGCGCGCGGCCGCGCTGACGCGATGCATGTCATTGCCGACCAGTTTCGCGATGAAATCATCGGGGGTCAGCATGTTACATTCACTCCAAATGGTCCCGAACTGCATTCTGCATAGTACCCTTGCCCCGCTTGCGCCGCTGTCTTAGAACGCAGCGAACACGTGTGAAGGACAAAGGGCGCTTACTATGCTGGACCTGACTTACGAATTGCCAAAGATCAAAACCATTGCCGGTGCCAAACATGATTGGGAACTGGTGATCGGCATGGAAGTGCATGCTCAGATCAGCTCAAACGCCAAACTGTTTTCGGGGGCGTCGACCAAATTTGGCGCTGAACCCAATTCAAACGTTGCCTTTGTGGATGCCGCGATGCCCGGCATGTTGCCCGTCATAAACGAATATTGTGTTGAACAGGCGGTGCGCACGGGTCTGGGCCTGAAGGCCAAGATCAATCTGAAATCAGCGTTTGACCGAAAGAATTATTTCTACCCTGACCTGCCGCAAGGCTATCAGATTTCACAGCTTTACGAACCCATCGTCGGCGAAGGCCAAGTGCTGGTCGAACTGGGTGACGGCACTGCGCGCCTTGTGCGGATCGAACGCATTCATATGGAACAGGACGCCGGTAAGTCGATCCACGACATGGACCCGACAATGTCGTTTGTTGATCTGAACCGCACTGGTGTCGCGTTGATGGAAATCGTATCGCGCCCCGACATTCGTGGCCCCGAAGAGGCCGCCGCCTTTGTCGCCAAAATGCGTCAGATCCTGCGCTATCTGGGAACCTGCGATGGCAACATGCAAAACGGCAACCTGCGTGCCGATGTAAACGTGTCGATTTGCCTGCCCGGCCAGTTTGAAAAATATATGGAAACACAGGATTTTTCACATCTGGGAACCCGTTGTGAAATCAAGAACATGAACTCTATGCGGTTCATCCAACAGGCCATTGATGTCGAGGCCCGTCGCCAGATTGCCATTCTTGAAAGCGGCGGATCGGTGGAGCAGGAAACCCGGCTTTATGATCCGGACAAAGGTGAAACCCGGTCTATGCGCTCAAAAGAAGAGGCCCATGATTACCGGTATTTCCCCGACCCTGATTTGCTGCCTTTAGAGATAGAACAAGACTGGGTTGATGATATCGCAGCATCCCTGCCCGAGCTTCCCGACGATAAAAAGGCGCGTTTTATCAATGACTTTGGCCTATCAGATTATGATGCGTCAGTGTTGACGGCTGATCTGGAATCGGCGGGCTATTTTGAAGCCGTGGCAAAAGGGCGTGACGGAAAGCTGGCTGCCAACTGGGTTATCAATGAATTGTTTGGCCGTCTGAAAAAAGAAGACCACGACATCACCGACAGCCCGGTATCGCCACAACAGCTTGGCGGGATCATCGAATTGATTACCAAGGGTGACATTTCCGGCAAGATCGCCAAAGACCTGTTTGAAATCGTCTATACCGAAGGTGGCGACCCCGCCGACATCGTTGAAACGCGCGGCATGAAGCAAGTCACCGACACGGGTGCAATCGAGGCTGCAGTGGACAAGGTGATCGCGGAAAATCCGGCGCAGGTGGAAAAGGCCAAGGCCAATCCGAAACTTGCGGGCTGGTTTGTCGGTCAGGTGATGAAAGCCACAGGCGGCAAGGCCAACCCCAAAGCGGTAAATGAACTGGTCAGCAAGAAACTGGCCGACTAACCGGAAGCGACGTTCGAGGGCGTGGGTTTACACGCACTTGATGGCTAATATCGCGCCATCGGATAATTTGATCAAATTACTCTGGCCGGAACCTGTTGTCTGTTGTAATCTGGCCAAAATCCGGATGGACATACGATTATGGACCTTAGCCAATTCACCACCCTGCGCGTTGCAGCCTGTGACCTGAACGGTCAAATGCGCGGCAAACGCGTGCCTGTTGACTATGCCTGCAAGATTGACCAAGGCGCGGTCCGTTTGCCTTTGTCTGCATTGAACCTCGATCTTTGGGGGTCAGATATTGTCGACAGCCCTCTGGTTTTTGCCTCTGGCGACAGCGATGGCGTGTTGCGCCCCACGGGTCGCGGTCCGGTGCCAATGCCCTGGATTAAGACCGCATCAGCCTTGATCCCGATGCAGATGTTCACCGATACGGGCAACCCGTTTGCCGGTGATCCGCGCCATGCCTTGCAGGCGATTCTTGACCGATATGACGCGCGTGGCTGGCAGGTCATTGCCGCAACTGAAATGGAATTCACTCTTGTAGATGCCAGTGGCGACGCCCCGGCAGCGCCACATAACCCAATCACCGGTCGTGCCCTGAACACCGAGGCCATTTTGGCGCTAGACGAACTTGATGCCTTTGACGGATTTTTCAGTGACCTTTACCAAGCCTGCGCTGACATGGGCATTCCGGCCCAGACCGCAACCTGTGAAGGCGGGGTTGGCCAATTTGAAATGACCCTTTTGCATCAGGACGCTATGCGTGCCGCAGATGATGCGTGGTTGTTCAAAACCCTGACCCGTGGCCTAGCGCGCAAACACGGTATGGCGGCCACATTTATGGCAAAACCCTTTGCCGATGACGCTGGAAACGGCATGCATGTGCATTTCTCGGTGCTGGATGGGGGCGGTAAAAACGTCTTTGACAATGGCTCTGACGAAGGTAGCGACATCCTGCGTCAGGCCGTGGCCGGTTGCCTTGCCGCAATGCCCGCCAGCACCCTGATATTTGCGCCCTTTGGCAATTCTTACACCCGACTTGTGCCCGGTGCCCATGCCCCCACAGGCGCGGTTTGGGCCTATGAAAACCGCACCGCTGCCATCCGCATTCCGGGTGGTCCAACTGCCGCACGCCGCATCGAACATCGCGTCGCAGGTGGTGATGTGAACCCCTATCTGATGTTTTCGGTGATACTGGGAGCGGCCATCACCGGGATCAAAGACAGCATGACCCCGCCTGCGCCGATCACCGGCAATGCCTATGATATCAAAGACGCTCCGCAACTTGCGCATAGCTGGAAGCAGGCGATTGATTTGTTCGCAAACGATGCAATGATTGCCCGCATTCTACCCGATCTGCTGATCCGCAATCTGGTGATGACCAAACAACAAGAACTGCACCGCTTTGCCACTCTTGCCCCCGAAACCCACTGGCTTAGCTATCTCGAAGCTGTCTGACGGCCCTTGCCTCGCCCCCTTGGCTCGGCTAGATTTAATTTGATCAAATTTTATGGTGAATGATGAAAATCGGTATCCTGCAAACCGGCCATGTTCCGGACAATCTGGTCGGACAGAATGGTGACTATGATCAGATATTCAGCAAATTTCTGGACGGTCATGGGTTTGAGATCGAAAACTGGCCCGTTGTCGACATGGTGTTTCCGCCGGATGCGGCTGCCGCCGATGGCTGGCTTATCACTGGATCGCGGTATGGTGCCTACGAAAACCATCCATGGATTTCGCCTCTTGAGGCGCTGATCCGCGACATTCACGCAAGCGCAGCACCGATGGTCGGGGTGTGCTTTGGCCACCAGATCATTGCACAGGCCTTGGGTGGCAAGGTCGAAAAATTCGCCGGGGGCTGGGCCGTTGGACGCACGGATTATGACATGGGCGACAAAACCCTGACCGTAAATGCCTGGCATCAGGATCAGGTCACTAAGCTGCCAGAAGGGGCCAAGGTGTTGGGAAGAAATGCGTTTTGCGAAAACGCCATTCTTGCCTATGGTGACACCATATGGACGCTGCAACCTCATCCCGAATTCACCGCCCAATATCTGGATGGGCTGATCAAGACCCGTGGTCCCGGTCTGGTGCCGCCCGATTTGCTGACAAAGGCCACCGAAACCCTGAACAAACCCAATTCCAACGATGACATCGCCGCCTTTATCGCTGCGTTTTTCAAGAAAGAGAGGGCCTGATGGCCAGCTGGATCAAAACTCTTCCGCAAGCCGCGCAAGATTACCTTGAAGGCAAACGATTGGACGAGGTCGAATGCATCATTTCAGATTTGCCCGGCATCGCCCGTGGCAAAGCTGTTCCCGCAAATAAATTTGCCCGTCAGGACATGTTTCACCTGCCCGACAGCATCTTTTACCAAACCATCGCCGGGGGCTGGGGCGAAGCGGCCGGCGACGAAGGATTTATTGAACGCGATATGATCCTGCGCCCCGATATGTCGACAGCCACCGCAGCCCCATGGACCGGCGACTGGACATTGCAGGTGATCCACGACGCCTATGACCGCGATAACGTGGAGATTCCGTTTAGTCCGCGTAACGTGTTGAAACGCGTGGTAAAATTGTACCACGACAAAGGCTGGAAACCAATTGTCGCTCCGGAACTTGAATTCTATCTGGTGGCGCGCAACATCGACCCGGCGCAGGAAATCAAACCGATGATTGGCCGCTCTGGTCGCCCTGCGGCTGCGCGTCAGGCCTATTCGATGACCGCGGTGGATGAATTTGGCCCGGTGATCGACGACATCTATGATTTCGCCGAGGCGCAGGGATTTGAAATCGACGGCATCACCCAAGAGGGCGGTGCCGGGCAGCTTGAGATAAACCTGCAACATGGCGATCCGATCAAGCTAGCGGATGAGGTATTCTATTTCAAACGTCTGATCCGCGAGGCCGCGTTGCGTCACGATTGTTTTGCCACCTTCATGGCCAAACCCATTGCGGATGAGCCGGGCAGCGCCATGCATATTCACCATTCTATTCTGGACATGGAAACCGGTCAGAATATATTCTCGGGGCCACAGGGTGGGGAAACCGATGCGTTTTTCTACTTTATTGCCGGATTGCAAACCCACCTGCCCTCGGCCATCCCGATGATTGCGCCCTATGTGAACAGTTATCGTCGCTATGTGAAAGATCACGCCGCCCCTATTAACCTTAGCTGGGGACGCGACAACCGCACCACCGGCATTCGCATTCCGCTGTCCGGCCCCGAAGCACGGCGGATTGAAAACCGGCTGGCCGGAATGGATTGCAACCCCTATCTGGGCATCGCGGCCAGTCTGGCCTGTGGCTATCTGGGCCTGACAGAAGAGCAGCGACCTGACAAACAGTATCGCGGCGAAGCCTATGACGGGGAATCTGAAATTCCGAACGTACTGGGAGAAGCGCTGGACCGGTTTGACAAGGCAGACGCGCTGCATAAAGTGCTTGGACCAGAGTTTGGCCGGGTGTATTCAATTGTGAAACGGGCCGAATACGAAGAGTTCCTGCAGGTTATTTCGCCTTGGGAACGTGAACATCTGCTATTGAACGTCTGACATTGCCTTTTGAATAAAGTTTAAGAACGACCATGAACTTATTGTATTCTAATGATAAAGCCGGTGAACATCCGGACAGTTGGTACGCGGCAACGGCCAATTCACAAGAACGGTTTGCACCCTTGAATGGCTCTGTTCGCGCTGATGTCTGCGTTGTCGGAGGCGGCTATACCGGCCTTTCGGCCGCGCTTCATCTGGCTGAGGCCGGGCTAAATGTGGTACTGGTTGAGGCACACAGGGTCGGCTTTGGTGCATCCGGACGCAATGGCGGGCAATTGGGCAGCGGTCAGCGCAAGGGGCAAGATGGGCTTCGCGAGTTGGTGGGCACGGATGAGGCAGACGTTTTATGGGATATGGCCGAAGACGCCAAGGCGCTGGTCAAGGATCTGATTGCACGTCATTCGATTGATTGTGATCTGAAACCGGGTGTCGCTGAAACTGCGTCTTCTGTCGGTGGTGTTGACGAGTTGCATGACCATGCCGAGTTCCTGAACCACCGCTATGGGTATGATAAGATTGACGTTTTGGATGCAGCAGCTTGCCACGCAATATGCCCATCACCGGATTACAAAGGTGGTATTCTGGACCGGGACGCAGCACATCTGCACCCGTTAAACTACGCCCTTGGGCTGGCCCGCGCCGCTGTTGCAGCAGGCGTGAAGATCTACGAATCCTCATTGGTTCAGGCTGTGGACAAAGGACGACTTACGCAAGTTCATACAAATGGCGGCACGGTTCGGGCCGATCATGTCGTTCTGGCCTGTAACGGCTATCTTGGGTCATTGGACCGACAAGTCGCGCGGCGCGTCATGCCCATCAACAATTTTATCATTGCAACCAGACCGTTGGGGGACGAAGCTAAACACGTTTTGGCAAAAGATGTGGCCATAGCCGACAGCAAATTTGTGGTGAATTACTTTCGCCTAAGTGCTGACAAACGATTGCTGTTCGGCGGCGGTGAAAGCTATGGCTATCGCTTTCCAACCTATATCCCCGGTGTGGTGCGCAAGCCAATGACCAAGGTCTTTCCCCACCTCGCAGACGTGCGGATTGACTATGCCTGGGGTGGCACATTGGGAATCACGATGAACCGCATGCCGTATCTCGCCCGACTTGCGCCCAATATCCTGTCTGCTTCTGGCTATTCCGGCCACGGAGTTGGCACTGCCACGCATGCCGGGAAACTGATGGCTTTGGCCATTCAGGGACAGACCAGCGGGTTTGACACAATGTCCCGCGTCCCGACCCCGGCGTTTCCAGGAGGTTCTGGTTTGCGCACCCCCTTGCTGGCTCTGGCGATGACTTGGTACGCGCTGCGCGACCGTTTGGGCCTGTAGCAATCGAACAACAATCTGGCTGTTTTTCTACCCTTTTTTCTTGGCATATCTTCGATCTTGTTTTACATTATTGAAAGGAAGAGTTTAGGAAAACAAAATATGAGCCTGCCTCCAAACGCCCCGCCAAACGTTCCGCCAAACGCTCCGAATGTACACGACGCCGAACCCATTCCCCAAGCGGCACGCGACGCGATTGATACCTTGCTGCAATCTGGAGATCTGTTTCGCTATACCGCGCCCGAGAACGCGCCGGTCACATTGCTTGAAACCGAATTCGCTGATCTGATCGGCAGCAAATACGCCTTGGCAGTCTCATCCTGTTCGGCGGCATTGTTCTTATCTATCAAAGCATTGGGCCTGCCACGCGATGCGCGGGTTTTGCTTCCTGGGTTTACATTTGCGGCGGTTCCATCTTCGGTGATCCATGCCGATTGCATCCCGGTTCTGTGCGAAGTTGGTGACAATTATCGCGTCGATCTGGATGATTTCTCGGTCAGGCTTGGCGACAATATTTCGGCTGTGATCATCAGCCATATGCGTGGCCATACCTCTGACATGGATGCGATCATGGATTTGTGCGATGCGCGCAACATCCCGGCAATCGAGGACGCCGCGCATTCGCTGGGCACCAAATGGAATGGTCGCAATATCGGCACCATCGGGCGGGTCGGTTGTTTTTCTTTCCAGTCCTACAAGATGATCAATGCCGGCGAAGGCGGGATCATGATCACCGATGATGCCGATCTGGTGGCGCGTGCGATTATCATGTCAGGCGCTTACGAACATAACTGGAAAAAGCACCCGGTTCTGCACGACGCATTTGCACGCTGGCAGAACAAACTGCCGCTTTATAACCTGCGCATGAGCAATCTGTCAGCGGCAGTGATCCGTCCGCAATTGCCAGAGCTAGTGCGCCGGGTAAGGGACGGGCTAGCGAACCATAACTATCTGGCTGACCGCCTGAGTATGTCAGAATTCCTGTCTGTTCCCGATTGTATGGTTCAGGAAAAACGCGCCCCGGATTCGATACAATTCAATCTTGTTGGCATGGACGATGCCGAGGTCCGCGCCTTTTCTGCCGCAGCCGAGCTGCGTGGCGTCAAGGTACAGATATTCGGGCTAAGCGATGACAATGCGCGCGCGTTCTGGAACTGGCAATTCATTCGCGACCTACCCGAGCTGCCCAAAACCCGTGCCATGTTGATGCGAGCCTGCGATGTTCGCCTGCCCGTTCGGCTGACCCGGGGTGAATTGGATGTGATAGCCGACATCCTTCTGGATGCGGTATCCGAGGCAACCGGGCCGGTGCAGGCCTACGGAACCTGATTGCCACGTAGAGGGTGGTTTATCTGCAGATTGCAAAGCATCCTGAGCAGGAAAGATTTCGCGCCCTGACCGCCCACAGCCTATTTCAGTTTCGACAATTTAGTCTGCAATTCCGCCAGTTGTTTTTTGATATCATCAAGATCTTCGCTGGACTCTTCGCCTGCCGGTTGTTCGTTCTCTTGCGTCGAACTGGGCCACGCCCCTGATATTCCGCCGGTCAGAGCCTTCAGAAATGCCTTTTGCTGGGCCTGAATCGCCTCGAACCCAGGGATATTTGTCATTGGGTTCATAGCATTCATCTTTTCAACCAAATTGCTTTGATTTTCACGTAGCATATCAAAAGATGAGGTCAAAAATTGCGGCATCATGCCACCGCCCGGAATCATATAACTGCGCACCAGATCGTTCAACACATTGACCGGCAACACATTTTCGCCACGGCTTTCGTGATCTGCGATGATTTGCAACAGATACTGGCGGGTCAGATCGTCGCCGGATTTCAGATCAATAATCTGCACTTCGCGCCCGGCGCGGATAAATCCTGCAATGTCTTCCAGCGTCACGTAATCGCTTGTTTCCGTATTATACAGCCGCCGACTGGCATACCGCTTAATCAACAAGGGCTTATCTTGTTCTGTCACATCTAAACTCCCCAGTATGATGCATTGCAGCAAAGCCTATGCGAGTGCAGTACAAAAAGAAAGGGCAGGTCTTGCGACCCGCCCCTGCGACATCACCGGGAGGGAGGAGCCCAGTTTTGTTCGACTTATCTTAAAGCGTTGTTATGACGCTTTTTTGGTTGTCTTTGTGCTGGCTTTCTTAACGGCTGTTGTGGCCTCTTCAGAAATATCTTTGCCAGCTGCCATCAGCAGCTCGACAGTCTCCATTTGGGCGCGCTTGGCGATATCTGTGTATGCGGACAGATATTCGGATGCGACCTGTGCGGAAACCGTTGCGAACTCAGAGATCGCATTGGCATATTCGGTTGGCTCAGCTTTGGCCGCAGAAATCGAAGCCAGTTTGGCCAATGTATCCGTGGTCCATTTGTTTGAAATCGCGGCCGACTGCTCGGCAGCTGTCAGAGCAACGCCGGACAGTTTTTCGTTCAGTGTTGCTGTCGATTTGAACGCGTCGCCAAATGCAGCAGTATCAACATTGAATGTGCCTGCAACGTCTTTGAGAACTTTGGTAAAATCCTGAGTATTAGTCATTGTACATATCCTGTTAAATGTGGGCACTGCCACGTTTGCGGTCTTGATAGAAACAATATGCACGCTGCACTGCAGCATTTCAAGGTTTTTCTTGCTGCAATGCAGAATAAACTTGAAAGCCGTTGTTTTTCAGTGGTTTGCTTTTACAGAAACATAGGTTCCGGGGGCAGGACACAGCGGTTTATAGCCGGAATCACCTGGAATTCGGGCCGGAATTTGTTTACCCGAGCGTTTGGAAAGCCATTTTTCCCAGCGCGGCCACCACGACCCTTCGTGAAATTTAGCACCGGCCTGCCAGCTATTGGCATCAAGCGTCATATCGGTATTGGTAAAGTGGCCGTATTTGTTTCGGCTTGGCGGGTTTACGATTCCAGCGATATGACCAGACTGGGTCATTATAAACGTCTTGTTTTTCGACCCCATCTGCTGAACGCCGCGAAAACTGTCTTTCCACGCGGCGATATGATCGGTCTCGCAGGCAATTGCACACAAGGGCACATCGACATCGGACAATCGCAGGGTTGTGCCAAACAGATCAAACCCACCTTCGGCAAATTCGTTATTCTGACAAAGACTGCGTAAATACTGCAGCGCCATTTTGCCCGGTAAATTCGATCCGTCACCGTTCCAATAAAGCAGATCAAATGCAGGCGGCGATTCACCCAGCATATAGTTGCGGATCGCCGGGGCATAAACCAGATCATTGGCGCGCAGGTAACTAAAGGTACGCGCCATAATATAAGATGGCAGAAACCCTTTTTCCGCGACCTCTGCCCGGATGCCGTCGATAAAGTCATCCTGCAAGAATGGTGTAAATTCGCCCTGATCAGAAAAATCGGTCAGTGCGGTGAACAAAGTTGCCGATTTAATCGACTTATCACCCCGTTGCTTGAGCAGCGACAACGTCATGGACAGCGTCGTACCCGCGATGCAATACCCAACGCAATTCACTTGTTTTTGACCGGAAATTTCCTTGACTACGTCAATTGCGGTCAGGAATCCGTCTTGGATATAGTCTTCGATGCCAATATCTTTGCTGGATTCGTCCGGGTTTACCCAGCTCACCACAAACAGGGTATATCCCTGCTCGGTAATCCATTTGATCAGGCTGTTCTGCTTTTTGAGATCAAGTATGTAAAACTTGTTAATCCACGGCGGAAAGATAATCAGCGGCGTGGTATGAACCGTTTCGGTTGTTGGCGTATATTGAATAAGCTCAAGTATTGAGTTGCGAAACACCACCTCTCCCGGCGTTGTGGCGATGTTCACCCCAAGCTCGAACGCCGACTCATCCGCCAAACGCACGACAAGTTCGCCATCATTTGCCTCAAGATCGGTGACCAGATTTTCAAGCCCGTCAATCAGCGACTGACCTTCGGTCTGAACCGCTTTTTCCAAGGCGTCCGGATTGGTGGCGAGAAAGTTGGTTGGCGCCATCATATCGACGATCTGCTTTGAAAAATGTGTTAAACGACGTTTTTCCAGACCGCTTAGATCTTTGACATCCGCCACCGCCTGCTCGATCGCCTGAGAATTCACCAGATACTGACGCTTGACCAGATTGAAATACGGATTGGTATCCCACATCGGATTCGCAAACCGCTGGTCTTTGGTGGATTCGTCTTTTTCCGGCTCTGACCCACCTCTTGTCAAAGATTGCTGCACTTGCACAAATTGAGTTACCGACTGTGCCCAGAATGCCAGTTGGTGCTCAAGAATCTTTGCGGGATTTTCCACAGCTTCGGCCCAATAGGCCGTTGCAGCCTTACTAAACAGCTCTTGGTCCGGCCCATTCAAAGCCGCGTTGTGCCCTTTTTTATTAGACATTACGTCGATCAGACGCTGTGATAACGCCTCGACTTTGGTAAGGTTTTCGCTCAGCCGCTCGAGTGCTTCGCCTGACATTTCCGCCTCGGTATCTTGACCTGTTGTCATTCCAATAAATCCCTCGTACGTTGCTGCTATGCAGAATAACGTCGTTTACCCGGCTTGGCAAAGCGACGAATGGTCCGGCTCCACCGGGCACGAACAGAGGACTTACAGATGCGTTTCATGATGACCTACGACTTGATGGAAACGATGCGAAACACCAACCAATGGTTAGGCGCATCAGCCAAAGCTATGGCATCCTACCCTGTATTCAGCACAATGCCAAACCCGGCGCTGGACATGATGGCAGCCTGGGGCGAGGTCACGGAACGCACGTTTTCACGCATGGTGGTAAAGCCAGATTGGGGTATTCGTACCTTCACCTGCAAGGATGGCAAAGATCATCTGGTGGACATCGAGACCGTCGTTGAACGCCCATTTGGCGATCTGATCCATTTCAAAGTGACAGGGCGCGCGCCTAGCCCACGCAAGGTTTTGCTGGTTGCTCCGATGTCGGGCCATTACGCGACGCTGCTGCGCAGTACCGTCAAAAGCCTGCTGGTGGATTGCGAAGTCTACATTACAGACTGGCACAATGCCCGCGACATTCCAGTCTCTGAGGGCAAGTTTGATATCGAAGATTACACGCTGTACCTTGTTGATTTCATGCGTGAAATGGGACCGGATACGCATGTAATTGCAGTCTGTCAGCCAGCGCCGCTGACCTTGGCGGCCACTGCATATCTTGCCGAACAGGATCCGGATGCCCAGCCACGGTCTTTGACCCTGATTGGCGGCCCGGTTGATCCGGACGCCGCCCCCACCGAAGTTACCGATTTTGGCGCGCGCGCCACGATGGGCATGCTTGAGGAAACCATGATCCAGCAGGTCGGGTTTAAATACCCCGGCGTCGGGCGAATGGTTTATCCCGGCCTGTTGCAACTGGCCTCGTTCATGTCGATGAACAATGACCGTCACGGCAAAGCCTTTAGCGATCAGATTTCACGCGCCGCAAAAGGCGAAACCTCTGACCATGACAAACACAACCGGTTTTACGATGAATACCTGTCGGTCATGGACATGCCTGCTGAATTTTATCTGTCCACGGTCGAGCGCATTTTCAAAAACTGTGAAATCGCCAAGAATGAATTTGTTGTCGATGGCCACAAGGTTGATATTGGCAAAATCACCAGCGTTGCGGTGAAAACAGTTGAAGGTGCCAAAGACGACATTTCTGCACCCGGCCAATGTATCGCAGCACTGGCCCTTTGCACCGGTTTGCCGGACAGCAAAAAGGCCAGCCATGTAGAACCCGAAGCCGGGCATTACGGCATATTTGCAGGCCGGTCCTGGCGCGACAAAATCCGCCCGTTAGTGCTTGATTTCATTGACTCTAATAGCGGTGCACCAAGTAAAAAACCCGGTAAAAAGAACGCCAGCTAGGGACTGCGGCCTTAGGGGGCAGGACAGACCTGTTTCCTATCACCCCAAATCTTCGTCCAGCCAGTCTTGCAGACAGGCTGTCGTCACGTCGGGTTGTTCAAGCGTCGGTAAATGACCCGCCCCGGGAATGATCTTCAATTTGGCATTTGGAATCAGATTTGCCATGAACTCATGGCGTTTAGGCGGTGTCAGAGTATCCTGTTGCCCGCACAGCACCAAAGTTGGGATTTTGCAGCGACGCAATGATCCCTGCATATCGGGTCGCCGCTGCAAAGCCCGCGATTGCGCGGCAAACACATCCGGTCCCAGATCACGTGCCATGTCATAAAACAGATTGAGCACAGTCAGCCGGTCCGGCCCGCTGGCAAGATACTCAGGGCGCATGGTCTCGCGCACGACCTCGTCCAGCCGACCCGCCGCCGCACCTATTATCCTTGGTTCCCGCAACGCTGCCACCGCAGGTGTTTCTGCAAGGGCATTGGTCCCTATCAAACACAGCCGGTTGACCCGATCCGGGGCACGGCGCAACACCTCAAGCGCGACCATGCCGCCCAGACCCTGCCCAGCAAGGGCAAAGCGATTTGGCAACTGCTC
>JAHRVZ010000304.1 GCA_019090405.1 Paracoccaceae bacterium | reverse complement strand
TGCTTAAGCTGACGCTAGGTGCGTTGGCCGAACTGGAACAGGTGCTTGAGGTTGGATCACTGGTCGAGTTGGTGCAGCGGTTTGAGGGTGGCGTGTTTTCGTCACGCGATGTGCTGGCGTTGATTAGGGCCGGTTTGCACGGTGGTGATGGTGGTGATGGATCACAGGTTGATCTGGGCAATGCCGACATTCAGGGCGGGCCAATGGCGGCGGCCAGGGTCGCGGCGGAATTGCTGGCCCGCGCCTTTATGTTGCCGGGCGAAACATGAGCGACTTTGACTGGCCCGCGCTGATGCGGGCCGGGATGCGGGGATTGGGGCTGACGCCGGATGTGTTCTGGCGCCTGACCCCGGCGGAATTGCGGCTGATGCTGGGGCAGGGCGCGGGAACGGGTCCAATGTCACGGGCTGGGTTGGATGCTTTGTTGGCAGCCTATCCGGACAAAGGTTTAGGCCAGACAGATGATTAGGAGAGTGCGATGACGGATCGGGAGTCGATGGCGGATCTGAATGAAACCGCCGAGGATCTGGGCGACAGCCTGGGAGCGGCGGCAGACATGGCGGCTGGGTTTGACAGTGAATTGCAACGGGTAAGGGCCGCGTTGGCCGAAACCGGCAAGGATGTTGTGACGTTGGAACAAGGTCTGTCCAAAGGGTTACGCCGGGCGTTTGATGGTGTGGTTCTGGACGGCATGAAGCTGTCGGACGCGCTGGAAACGGTGGCAAGGTCGATGATCCAGACCACCTATTCGGCAGCAATCAAACCGATCACCAATCAGGTTGGCGGACTGCTGGCGCAGGGCGTTGGGTCTATGGTTGACGGGATCATGCCCTTTGCCGATGGCGGCAGTTTTGCGCAGGGCCGGGTGATGCCCTTTGCCAATGGCGGTGTGGTGTCAGGCCCGACAACGTTTCCGATGCGAGGCGGCATGGGGCTGATGGGCGAAGCTGGCCCCGAGGCGATAATGCCGCTGGCCCGTGGTCCTGACGGCAAACTGGGTGTGCGCGGCGGCGGTAGTGGTGCGGTGACTGTGGTGATGAATATCACAACCCCTGATGTGCAGGGGTTCAACCGCTCGCAGGGCCAGATCGCAGCACAGATGAGCCGCGCCATGGGGCGTGGAAATCGCAATAGATAAATCGGACAAATTGGGGAAATGCTATGAACTTTCATGATGTTAGGTTTCCGGCCTCGCTTAGCTTTGGGTCGGTAGGTGGGCCTGAAAGGCGCACGGATGTGGTGACGCTGGCCAATGGATTTGAGGAACGCAATACGCCCTGGGCGCATTCAAAACGGCGTTATGATGCGGGGTTGGGGATGCGGTCGTTGGATGATGTGGAAACGCTTATCTCATTTTTTGAGGCGCGGCGCGGGCAGCTTTATGGGTTTCGCTGGAAAGACTGGGCGGATTTCAAATCGTCAAAAGCGACCCAAGAGGTGTCTTTTCGCGATCAGGTGATTGCAGTCGGCGACGGGCATCAGACGGAATTTGCGTTGATGAAAACCTATCAGTCCGGTGACTTCAGCTATGCACGCCCGATTGTGAAACCGGTTGTCGGAACGGTTCGCGTCGGCATTGAGCAGGACGAGTTGCAAGAGGCGGTGGACTACACCGTTGATGAGACCACTGGGTTGATTGTGTTTTCACAACCCCCTGCCGAAGCCATGGAGATCATGGCCGGTTTTGAGTTTGATGTTCCGGTGCGTTTTGACGCCGATCGCATTCAAACAAGCGTGGCCAGTTTTCAGGCCGGCGAGGTGCCAAATGTACCCGTGGTCGAGGTGCGGATATAATGACAATGAATGAAACATTTAAGACGCATCTGGCAAGCGGGCTGACAACTTTGGCCCGTTGCTGGGCCATCACGCGCGCAGACGGGGTTCAGTACGGGTTTACCGACCATGATATGTCGATTGAATTTGAAGGTATCACATTTCGGGCGGACACTGGCCTTTCAGCCGCTGCTTTGCAGCAAAGCACCGGGCTGTCGGTGGATAACACCGAGGCCGTCGGCGGGTTAAGCAAAGCCGCGGTACAAGAGGTCGACATCGAAGCGGGGCGCTTTGATGCGGCTGATGTGGTTGCATGGATGGTGAATTGGGCCGATCCTGATGTGCGGTGGCTGCAATTCAGGGGTACGATTGGCGAATTGCGGCGTGCTGGCGGGGCGTTTCACGCAGAATTGCGCGGGCTGACCCAATCGTTGAACCGGCCTTTGGGGCGGGTCTATCAAAAACCGTGTTCTGCAGTCTTGGGCGATAAAAACTGTCGCTTTGCCATGTCGACAGCGGGTTATACCACGACGCTGGCTGTGGTCGAGGTTGACGGGGCACAGGTGTTTTCCTGGCCTGAGCTTAGCGATTTTGACCCTGGCTGGTTTGCGCGTGGTCGTTTGGTTGGCGTCGATGGCGCTGCGGCCGGGCTTTGGGGGCTGATCAAACATGATCGGTTTCGTGACGGTCTGCGTGTGGTGGAGCTATGGGAACCCATACGCGGTGCGATTGGGGTTGGTGACATGGTTCGCCTTGAATCTGGCTGTGATAAACGGATGGAAACCTGTCGTTTGAAATTCGACAATTTCGTTAATTTTCAGGGATTTCCGGATGTTCCGGACGAAGACTGGATGATGGCCGTTCCGAAACAAAGCGGCA
>JAHRVZ010000303.1 GCA_019090405.1 Paracoccaceae bacterium | reverse complement strand
TTGGTATAGGTCACGAACCCGCGTTCAAACACGGCGGATGATCCGGGAATGTCTGTCAACGCGGCAGCAACCATCCCGCCGGTGCAGCTTTCTGCTGTTGCGATCCGCAGGTTTGCCGATTTGGCACGATCAAGCAGGTCGGCGACACTCATAGCCCGAACACACCATGCGCCAAACCGGCCAATAATATCACGCCAATGGCAGCAATCACGCCGGCAATCACATCGTCAAGCATCACACCCAACGCATCGCCTCGTCTGTCCGCCCAGCCAACGGGACCGGGTTTGGTGATGTCAAACAGGCGAAACAGCACAAAGGCCGCGACCCAGCCGGGCCAAAGGGCTGTGATGTCCAGCCCCATGCGCCATGCGCTCCAGCTAAGGGGAAACAAAGCGATGAACTGGCCAGCCACTTCGTCGATGACAATTTCTGACGGGTCATGGTTGTCGCTGTCCTTGATCACCTCTGCGGTTGCCCACCAACCTGCAAAGAACACGGCCAGAGTTGCCACGGCCAGCAATGGAAACCCGCCAACCACATGGCACAACCACGCCAATGGCAACGCGGCAAGAGACCCCCAAGTGCCGGGTGCAGGTTTCAGATAGCCAACGCCTGCGACCGAACCGATCAGCCATGCCAGTTGTTTGTTCATATCGACACCAATGTGGCGGTTGCGATTGACGCAATCCCTTCGCCACGTCCGGTAAAGCCAAGTTTTTCCGAGGTGGTCGCCTTGACCGACACCTGATCCAGCCGCAGGCCCATGATATCGGCCAACGACTGGCGCATCACGACAGCATGTGGCCCGATCTTGGGAAATTCACAGATCAGCGTGCAATCGACATTGCCAATGCGAAACCCCATTGATCTTGCAAGATCAACGGCATGGCGCAAAAAGATGTCGCTTGCTGCGCCTTTCCATTGGGGGTCGGACGGTGGAAAATGCTGACCAATGTCACCCTGTGCCAACGCGCCATAGATGGCGTCGGTCAGCGCGTGCATGGCAACATCCGCGTCAGAATGGCCCTGAAGCCCACGATCATGGGGCACGGGGACACCGCATAAAACCACATGATCGCCGGGGCCAAAGCGGTGTACGTCATACCCGTTGCCCAATCGTATATCCATCTGGCCTCTCAGAATGTGTTCGGCGCGGGCGAAATCCCCCGCGGTTGTGATTTTGATGTTGTCGGGATCACCGGGGACAATGGCAATTTCCAGACCTGCAGCACGGGCGACCTCGACGTCATCAGCGGCGTCTTTGCCATGTGCAGCGTGCGCCGCGACGATCGCGTCATAGTGAAACCCCTGCGGTGTTTGCGCAGCGTACAGCCCGTTGCGGTCCTGCGACCCGGTGACCAGATTGTCGCGCCCTGTCCAAAGCGCGTCGGTCACAGGCAGCGCAGGTGCTGCGGCGGTGCAATCGTCAAGCGCATCAAGGATCGCTTGGATCAGTTCAACCTGAATACAGGGGCGCGCCACATCGTGGATCAGAACCTTTGTCACGTCACGATCTGACAAAGCAGCCAACCCCGCGCGCACCGATCCCGCCCGATCAAAAGCCCCCGGGGCAAGGATCAAACCACAATCAGAATAGCGCGTCCATTTCTGCCTATCTTCGGGCGATAGCACCAGCACAATGTGGTCGATGCCCTTGGCCGCACGAAACTGCGCCAGGGTTCTGTCTGCAATCGGCATGCCACCCAGTTCGCGCCATTGTTTCGGGATGTCTCCGCCCACCCGCTGGCCCCGGCCGGCGGCAACGATAATGGCTGCTGTGGACATTGGTCTGGCGTCTCCTGTTGGGTTCAGATGTGCTGGGCTTTGTCTATGCTTTGCCGACGTGCGAGGCAATCACCCAGATCGAGGCGCCTAAATAACAGGCAGCGACCAATTATCTAACGGGTAATTCAAGGTGTTTCATTGTCTATATCCTTTGGGTTTGGTAAAAATTCAGCATATGCACAAGGAATAGGCATTTGACTGTCACGCTTGCCCATAAGACGTTGTCTCCGCCGGTATTTCTTGCGCCGATGGCTGGAATCACTGATCGGCCGTATCGTGATCTGGTTATGCGGTTCGGGGCCGGGCTTGTGGTTAGCGAAATGGTTGCCAGTCAGGAAATGGTACAGTCAAAACCCGGAACGCGCGAGCGGGCAGAGTTGGGGGCTGACGTGGAAAATACCGCCGTTCAGATCGCCGGACGCGAGGCCGGCTGGATGACCGAAGCCGCCCGTCAGGTCGAGGCAAGCGGTGCCGCAATCATCGACATCAACATGGGTTGCCCGGCGAAAAAGGTGACAAATGGTTATTCCGGCTCGGCTTTGCTGAAGACACCGGATCACGCGCTGTCGTTGATCGAATCCGTGGTCGGCGCGGTTAAGATTCCTGTCACCCTGAAAACCCGCCTTGGCTGGGATGACAAATTGCTGAATGCCGCCGAAGTGGCGCGCCGCGCAGAACAGGCGGGGGTGCAGATGGTAACAATTCATGGGCGCACGCGGTGTCAGTTCTATAAAGGTTACGCTGATTGGGCCGCAATCCGCACGGTTCGGGATGCGGTTCGCATTCCGGTGATTGCCAATGGTGATATTACCAGCCCCGACACGGCACGCATGGCTTTGGATCAGTCCGGAGCAGATGGCGTGATGGTTGGGCGTGGTGTTCAGGGAAAACCCTGGCTGCTGGCTGAAATCTCGCATCAATTGTTTGGAACCGATGCACCTGATGTGCCCACAGGGGCTGCACTGGTTGATATGGTGGCACAGCACTATCAATCCATGCTTGGGTTTTATGGTGCGGATCTTGGCCTGCGCGTTGCGCGTAAACATCTGGGTTGGTACATGGG
>JAHRVZ010000302.1 GCA_019090405.1 Paracoccaceae bacterium | reverse complement strand
TTTGCTGTCCGGGACATGCACGATCAATGGATTAAACGAAGGTCGCCCTTTGGCGGCATAAATATCGGCCACAGCGGTGCCCGAGCAGGCATTCCCGCCAAGCCCATAGACCGTCTCGGTTGGAAATGCGATAAGACCACCCGCACGCAATATTGCAGCTCCCCGCGCCAGATCGGTGAGTGTTGATGTTAGTCGAATGGTTCTCTGATCGTGCATAAGCGTGACGCCGCGTTTTGGTTGCGTGAAGCGATGTGCTGGCTGCATATCCTTACCCAAGATGTTTTCAATACCGATGCCCGGTGCTAATTCCAAGCCCAGCCTGATCATCACCTTTAGATTGTAAGGATTCCCATGCCCTACCGTGCCCCCGTTGCCGAATACGAATTCCTCTATCGCCATGTTGTTGGCTTTGACCAAATCGCGGCCACTGCCCGTTTTGAACAAGCCAGCGATGATATGGTCACAGCCATCATGACCGAAGCGGCCAAGCTGTGCGACGAAGTAATGGCACCATTGCAAGTCGCTGGTGATCTGACGCCGACGCGACTTGAAAATGGGGTTGTACGTACGTCACCGGGTTTTGCCGAAGGCTGGGCTGCGATTGCCGAAGGTGGCTGGATCGGGATGAGCGGTGATCCGGAGTATGGTGGCATGGGTTTGCCGATGACGCTGACTTCGGCCGTGAATGAAATGATGTCTGGCGCCTGCATTTCGCTGCAATTGGCCCCATTGATGGGGCAGGGGCAAATCGAAGCTTTGGGTCATCATGCAAGTGATCAGCTAAAAGAGCTTTACTTGCCAAAACTGATTTCGGGCGAATGGTCCGGCACGATGAACTTAACCGAACCACAGGCCGGATCAGATGTGGGTGCGTTGTCCTCAAAGGCCGTGGATAATGGTGATGGCACCTATGCGGTCAGCGGCCAAAAGATATTTATCACTTGGGGCGACAATGATTTCAGCTCTAATGTATGCCACCTGGTATTGGCGCGCTTGCCGGACGGGGTGCCCGGAACCAAAGGGATCAGCCTGTTTCTGGTGCCAAAATACCTGCCTGATGCGGATGGCAATGCCGGGCTGGCCAACAGCCTGAAGGTCGTGTCGCTTGAACATAAATTGGGGCTGCATGGCTCGCCAACCTGCGTGATGCAGTTTGACGGCGCGACCGGCTGGATGGTTGGCGCGGAAAACGGCGGCATGGCGGCGATGTTCACCATGATGAACAACGCGCGCCTTGGTGTGGGCGGGCAGGGCGTTGGTATCGCAGAAGCTGCGTTTCAGCATGCGCTGGCCTATGCAATGGAACGCAAACAAGGCCGCACACCGCCCGGCACAGGCGGCACAATTGGCGATCATGCGGATGTGCGGCGTATGCTGATGGCAATGAAGGCCGATCTGTTCGCGGCTCGGGCGATAACGGCGTCCTGTGCTGTGGCCATTGATATGCAGACCGCTACGGGCGAGCCTGAATGGGCAGCGCGGGCGGCATTGCTGACGCCAATTGCCAAGGCCTTTGGCTCGGAAGTCGGTATTCAGGTGTCCGAAACCGGCGTGCAGGTGCATGGCGGCATGGGCGTGATCGAAGAAACCGGAGCAGCACAATATACACGCGATGTGCGGGTCACTGCGATCTATGAGGGCACCAACGGCATTCAGGCGATGGACCTTGTGGCGCGTAAAATGATGGATGGCGGAGAGGCCGCGATGCTGCTGCTGGACGAAATTGAATCGCAGGCTGAAAAAGCCCGTGACAGGCAACCAGAGCTGGCTGAACCGGTTTGGCAGGCCGCAGAATCTCTGCGTGAAACCACCGAATGGATGATTGCACAGGGCGACATGAACGACCGCTTTGCCGGAGCAGTCCCCTATCTGCGCGCCTTTGCGCGGGTGTTGGGCGGGCACTATCATCTGGCGGCGGCTTTGGCCGACCCGAAAGGCACGCGTGCGCAACTGGCGCATTTTTATATCAAACGACTGCTGCCGGAACATGTCGGGTTGCTTACGCAGGCGCAATGTGGTGCTGCTGGGCTTTACAGCCTTGATCTGGCTGCGTTGGAGGGCTGAAACATGGATGGATCGCAGACTGTTGGTATCCGTTACCCATGGACACGCTCGCCGGATATTGGTGAATTTACCGAAATCGCCGAGGGCGTTTTATGGATGCGCCTGCCTTTGCCAATGCGGCTGGACCATGTGAATGTCTATGCGCTGGATGATGGTGATGGCTGGACGATTGTTGATACCGGCTTTGCTTCGGATGAGATGCGGCAGGTTTGGACGTCATTGATTGAAGGTCCGCTTGCAGGCAAACCGGTGACGCGGGTGGTTGTCACGCACCACCACCCCGATCACGTGGGCCTTGCCGGGTGGTTTCAGTCCGAGCACGGCGCGGAATTGGTGACAACGCGCACCGCCTGGCTGTTTGCACGCATGTTGCTTTTGGACGAACAGAAAACCGCAGCCTCTGAAACCATTGCATTTTACGAAAGCGCCGGGATGGCCCCTGATATTCTGGCAAAAAGGGCGACAGACCGGCCGTTTAACTATGCCGATATCGTGGCTCCGATGCCTTTGGGGTTCACCCGTATCAAGCAGGGCGACAGCATCAAAATGGCAGGCCGTACATGGGATGTACACATTGGTAACGGCCACGCGCCGGAACATGCCACATTCTGGAGCAGGGACGACAATCTGGTGCTGTCAGGTGATCAGATCATATCGTCAATCAGTCCCAACATCGGCGTTTATGCGACCGAGCCAAATGCCAACCCGCTGGCTGACTGGATAGAGGCAAGCGAACGGCTGGCTTTGCTGGCGCGCCCGGATCAGATTGTTTTGGGGGGTCATAAATTACCGTTTACTGGCCTTCCATTCCGAATGCGACAGCTGGTCGACAATCACCACGGTGCATTGGCGCGTTTGAAAAAACACCTTGATACCCCTAAGACTGCCGCTGAGTGTTTTGCTCCGCTCTTCAAGCGCAAAATCGACGAAGCAGAATATGGGTTGGCATTGGTCGAATCTGTGGCACATGCGAATCATTTGTTCCACGCGGGTCAGGTCACCCGCTCGCGTCGCGACGATGGGGCGTGGTTGTATCAAAGCAAGGGCTGACGTCATGGACAACAAAATCGCCACCTCAGCCGAAGCTGCCGAAGCCGAGATTCTGCCCCGCAGACACGACGTGCATGCGGACCCCGATGTTGGGGTCAATTCGGATGATTTGCCCAAAGGGATGCAGAAACCGGTTGCCAACAAAAGCCCGGCGCAATGGGCATATGAGCGGATCATCCTGTATATTCGCAACTTTGAAGAACAGCTAGACAGCGATCAAGAGGTCGCCATTGGTTTTACCGGTGGCGATGCGGGCGTGCTACGGATCGAAGGTATGGGGTATTTTGACCCGGATATTGTCACATTTTACGGCAGCGACGAGTCGGGCGCAAAAACCCAGCTTATTCAGCATGTCAGCCAGCTAAGTGTGATGTTGCGGGCCTTGCCGATCCCAAAACAATCCACCACCCCGTCGCGGATTGGATTCCGGTTGGCGGCAGAACTGGACAAGGACTGACATAGGTGGGGCGTGGTGAAATGGGCCTTTCGACTTACCAGAAACCACTATTGGCAGAGCCGCGGATATAGCGATTGAGGCGTTCGGTGCTAAATGCAGATTTTGGCTGCTCAAAGAACGTCGGAGTTGAGCGTGTGACGGGAGGACAGTAAGAATTTTTGTTGGTTTTCTTTTTGTTTTCTTTTTGTTTCTGGTGGTGTTGTTCGGTGGGCGAACCGCTGCCATGATTACCCTCTTAGTTATTTTTGTGCCGGTAGCCTTCATTTTACTTGCCTCTTTTTGACACTGTGAGGCCATGGCTTTGGGTTTAGTTCAGATATATGCGGCTGATGGTGCCAGTGACCAGTAGGCCTCAGACAAAGGTCAATCTGCACAGATTGAACGGCAGCTCAGTCCACAACCCTACCCTCCGCGACACGTATAAACATCAATTTCCTGCGAACATGGGCAGATTGCGCGATTGACGTGGTGACAGGGTATTAAGAATACAGTATTGACGCAGAAACATTGATTTCAGGAGCCCGACACATGGCAGATCACAAGCACGGCGAAATGGACAGCAAAGTACAATCCGACACTTTTGACGGATTTATGCACGCAATGAAGGTGATGACGATCATCATCGTTGGAATTCTGGTTTTCATGGCCATTTTCACGAGCTGATCGCATGGCCACTTTAATTCGTATTTTGTTCGGTCTAACCCTTGCCGCTTTGACCCTATCGGGATGTGCTACGGGCACTCCAAACTCTGATCCGGCAACGATTGCGGCGGTATCCTACCG
>JAHRVZ010000301.1 GCA_019090405.1 Paracoccaceae bacterium | reverse complement strand
TGGACTGTAGTGTTGCCATGTGTGATATGATCGCCAGCCATCTTGAACCCCTCCTGATACCGCGCTCTTGCAAAAGCGTTATGACATATGTTGTTTCAATTCTGCAGCACTTCCTTAACGAATGGTTAATCATAGGCTCAGCCGAACATGCCGCGGGGGCTTGCTCTATGCGGTGCTATTGTTTTAGCTGCGATTACTCAGCCAAACTGTACCCGCACGGAGATCACCACCCATGATAAGTTCAATGACAGGCTTTGCATCGGCAAAGGGCGAGCTTGCCCCATATAGCTGGGCGTGGGAGTTGCGCAGCGTCAACGGCAAGGGTCTGGATATCCGGTTGCGGGTGCCTGACTGGCTGGACGGGCTAGAGGCCGGGCTGCGCGCGCAACTGGCAAAATCAGTGAGCCGGGGCAACGTATCACTGGCGCTGCGCCTGACTCGCAGCGAAGAGACCGGTGGGCTGGCGCTGAGTCAGGGCACGCTGAACTCGGTGCTTACAGCGCTGGCGGAAATCGAATCCGAAGCAATGGAGCGCGGCATTTCACTGGCCCCGTCCAAAGCCAGTGACCTGTTGTCAGTGCGCGGCATGCTGGAAACCAGCCTTGGCAAGGATGACACAGCCCCCTTGATTGCGCAGCTCAAACAGGAATTTACGTCGCTCGTGCAGGCATTCGTGCAAATGCGTAAAGATGAAGGTGCCAGTCTAAGCCAGATTCTGACCCAACAGATCGACCAGATCGAAATACTGACCGCACAGTCCGCAGACCTGGCTGAACAGCGCAAAGAGGACCGCGCCGACACGCTGAAAACCAACCTTGCGCGGGTTATGGACAACACCGACCGGGCCGATCCTGACCGGGTGGCGCAGGAACTGGCGCTGATTGCCATCAAAGCTGACGTGACCGAAGAAATCGACCGACTGGCGGCCCATGTCAAAGCCGCGCGCGATTTGCTGGTCAAAGGTGACACGATTGGTCGCAAGCTTGATTTCCTCATGCAGGAATTCAATCGCGAGGCGAATACGCTATGTTCCAAATCGCAGTCTACTGATCTCACCGCCGTTGGTCTTGACCTGAAAGCGGTGATTGACCAGATGCGCGAACAGGTTCAAAACGTCGAGTAACTTTGACGGGTTCGCACAAACAACAAGAGGGGCACATCATGACAGACCGACGCGGCCTATTGATTATCCTGTCTTCGCCATCCGGGGCCGGTAAATCGACACTTGCACGGCGCTTGCGCGACTGGGATCCGTCCATTGCCTTTTCTGTCAGCGCCACCACACGAACCCCGCGCGACGGCGAAGTGGATGGTAAGGACTATCATTTCACCACTGACAACGATTTCAAAGCACAGGTGAACGAAGGCGGCATGTTGGAACACGCCCATGTTTTCGGCAATTTCTATGGCTCGCCTATCGGTCCGGTTCAGGATGCAATTGATGCGGGCAGGGATGTTCTGTTTGATATTGACTGGCAGGGTGCCCAGCAAATCCGCAACTCGGCACTTGGCCTGCATACTTTGTCGATATTTCTGCTGCCTCCTTCGATTGATGAACTGCACCGGCGACTGATCAGCCGGGGGCAAGATGATTCTGACACCATCAAAAGACGGATGCAGAAAAGCTGGGATGAAATCAGCCATTGGGACGGCTATGACTTTGTTCTGGTTAACGACGACCTGGATGCCACTGAAACCAAACTGAAATCCATCGTTACCGCCACGAGACTGCGCCGTAGTCAGCAACCTGCGTTAACCAATCATGTGCGCACACTTCAGGCCCAATTTGAGGACTTCTCATGACTATTTACGCATTAAACGGCCACACACCGCAAATTGATGACGACACATGGGTCGCTCCGGACGCCAATGTCATCGGTAAAATCGTGTTGGATGAGGGCGTGTCGATCTGGTTTGGCGCGACCATGCGGGCGGATCACGAAGAAATCCGAATAGGCGCTGGCAGCAATGTGCAGGAAAGCACCGTTATGCATGTCGACCCCGGTTATCCGCTAAGTGTCGGTAAAAACTGCACAATTGGTCACAAAGTCATGCTGCATGGTTGCACCATTGGCGACAATACCCTGATTGGCATGGGGGCCACGGTGCTGAATGGCGCAAAAATCGGCAACAATTGCCTGATCGGGGCAGGGGCGCTGATCACCGAAAACAAAGTCATTCCCGATGGCAGTCTGGTCATGGGCGCTCCCGGCAAAATTGTGCGTGAAATGGACGAGGCGGCATTGGCAATGCTGCCCCGCGCAGCAGGAAATTATCATAAGAACATGAAACTGTTCCGTGAAACGCTAAAAGTCGTCGATTGATGCGCAATTCCAAAGGTTCTCTGGTCCGTCCGGCCCCATTTACCCGCGACGCAAGTTCGCCCTTGGTGACGCCGCTGTCGCCGTCCGTGGCCTATGCCAGTGATACGCCTGATGCTTTAGATGACCAATACGAAGGTCGCGCCATGGGCTATACCTATTCACGCGAAGGGCATCCCAACGCGGCTGTGGTCGCGGAACGTATGGATATCATGGAGAACATGTCAGGCGGTATTGTCACCGGCTCTGGCATGGGCGCGATCACGGCGGTGCTGATGGGGCTGCTAAAGTCGGGTGATCATGTGATCGGCGGCAACCAGCTATATGGCCGCAGCCTGCGCCTGATGAAAGAAGACCTGCCGCGTCTGGGGATCACAACCTCGCTGGCCGATCCGGTTGATGTTGGCGCAATGCGCGCGGCAATTCGTCCGCAAACACGGATGATACTTATCGAAATCGCGTCAAATCCGTCGCTGCGGATTGCAGATATTGATGGCATTGCTGCGGTCTGTCGTGAACACGGAATTCTGTTGGTCGTCGACAATACCTTTACCACACCGCGCGCGATTCAACCGTTTGATCATGGCGCCGATATCGTTATCCATTCGATCACCAAACTGTTGGCCGGACATTCTGATGTAATGTTGGGCTATGTGGTGGCGCGGGATACCGATCTGAACACACAAATACGGGTGTTTGCCGTGACCACCGGACTGACACCCAGTCCCTATGATTGCTGGCTGGCGGAACGCGGAATGTTGTCGTTTGATCTGCGTTTTGATCGGTCTCAGGCCACGGCGTCGGTTCTGGCCGACCATATCGCCGGACTGGATGGCGTCAAACGGGTGATTTACCCAATGCGCAAGGATCATCCGGATCATGCACGCGCGGTTGAGCTGCTCAACGGGCAGGGGGGTAACATGGTCAGCTTTGAGCTAACTGCAGGACGCGCTGCGGCCAACGCGTTTACCCGTGCAGCCGAAGGGTTGGCTTTTGCACCAACTTTGGGGGATGTGGGCACAACCTTGTCGCATCCCGCATCGTCGTCGCACCGCATTTTGACGCCTGAAGACCGCAGCGCACTGGGCCTGAGCGAAGGGTTCTTTCGCATTTCGGTTGGACTGGAAGATGCCGAAAGCCTTAAGACCATCTTTACAGACGCAATAGCAGCAGCATCCGCAGCAGGGGAACCTTAGCGGGGCAGGCTATCTTCGGGCTGTGCCTGCGTTGCAAGCCATTCCCTGAATAACTTTAACGCGGGATCACGTGACTTATTGCGTGGCCAAACAAGATAATAAGCGCCTTGCGCCTCGATTGCGCGGCCAAAGGGGGCAACCAGACGCCCGGTCGCCAGATCCTG
>JAHRVZ010000300.1 GCA_019090405.1 Paracoccaceae bacterium | reverse complement strand
GTTGCCTTCGCACCGCACGCGCATCTGGCCTATGGCACGATCAATCGGGCTGACTGGTGGACGGCGAACCTGAACCCGGGAACCGTGAATTGCCCGATTGTGGTTAACATTGATGCCTATGAGGCGCTAAGCGATGAAAACCGCGAAGCACTGGACAGTTCCATCAGCGAATCAATTGATCATTATCTGGCCAACTACGGCGCTTTGCTGGAAAAATGGGATGCGGTTCTGGAAGAAAAAGGCGTGACCAAAGTTGAAATCTCGGATGCAGAACTTGCGCAATTTCGCAAAGTTTCCGCCGATCCGATCCGCGAAGCGTGGATTGCCGATATGACGGCTCAGGGTCTGCCTGCACAAGAGCTTTATGATCTGGTGATGACAACGCTTAAAGAACAGCGGATGAACAACTGATCAAGACCAATAAGCCGGGCGCGAAAGTGCCCGGTTTTTAACATGTCGCGCAGTCCAGTTTGCGGGCTGGGAAATGCGCGCATGGCCCCCTTTCGCAAAGGACATCCCCTATGGCCGGTAGTTCTACGGTATTGGAAGATAGCAGTCTGCTAAGTCGGCTGGACCAACAGCTTTTTCGGCTCGAGCGTCTGCTGGCGCTGATCAGCGGTCTAGCTGTGTTTTCATTGATGATTGTTGCGGTGATCTCGGTTGGGGGGCGCAATTTGTTCAATATGCCTTTGCCGGGATATGTCGACTGGATCGAACAGATCATGCCTTTGGTTGCGTTCATGGGGATTGCCTATGTGCAGCGTGAAGGCGGGCATATTCGTATGGATATTCTGATCGGACAGTTACGCGGCCGCGCCATGTGGTTGGCGGAAATGATTTCGGTCATTATGATTTTGCTGCTGATTGTGGCGCTGGTCTATGGCAGTTGGTCGCATTTTTTGCGCAGCCTGAATTTCGACGCCCCCTGGTGGAGCGGTGATAGTTCCATCGACATCGGCATTCCGATCTGGCCTGCGAAACTATTGGTTCCAGTGGCATTTTCTGTGTTGTCGCTGCGCCTTCTGATCCAGATATGGAGCTATGGAAAGGCGTTTGTGCTGAACCTTCCGAACCCGGTAGCGGTTCCAGTAATTCAAAGCGCAGCCGAACAAGCCGCTGCAGAAGCCGAACAGTTAGACGGGCAGGGATAGAGACATGGAACCGATAGATATTGGCCTTTGGGTCACCGGCGGAATGCTGGTCATGGTGCTTTTGGGGATGCGGGTGGCCTTTGCCGCTGGATTGGCCGGATTGGTCGGGCTGGTGTTGATCTTCTGGGCCAAGCGCGATTTTGGTATGGAGCATCTGGGCTGGGCGCTGACCGTCGGCATTAAACAAGCGGGGCAAGTCCCTCATTCCAAAGTCTCAAGTCAGGTTCTAAGCCTGATCCCGACCTTTATTCTGATCGGTTATCTGGCCTATTATGCCGGTTTGACCAAGGCGCTGTTTGAAGCTGCCAAGCGCTGGATCGCCTGGGTGCCGGGTGGACTGGCTGTGTCGACCATCTTTGCCACTGCTGGCTTTGCGGCTGTGTCTGGGGCGTCGGTGGCCACCGCTGCGGTTTTTGCGCGCATTGCGATCCCTGAAATGTTGGCCATTGGGTATAACAAACGCTTTGCCGCCGGGGTTGTTGCGGCGGGCGGCACGCTGGCCTCGCTGATCCCACCTTCGGCCATTCTGGTGATCTATGCGATCATTGTGGAACAGGATGTGGGCAAACTGCTTCTTGCTGGCTTTATACCCGGTGCCTTCTCGGCAGTGATCTATGCCGTTTTGATTATTGGCATCGCCATGATCTTCAAAACCGTAGGCCCACCCGTGCGCGGCTTTACCTGGAAACAAAGATTTGAGTCGCTGCCAGCCGCCTTGCCGATCTTTTTCGTCATCGTGATCATAATTTGCTTTGTTTATAACCCATTTGGTGGCGACGCCTGGGGCACTCCGACCGAAGGCGGAGCATTGGGTGCTTTTGTGGTGTTCTGCATGGCCACCTATCGCGGCATGCGCTGGGAGCAGCTGAAATCGGCACTGTTGGAAACAGCCAAGCTGACGGTGATGATCTTTACCATCATCTGGGGCGTGCTGATGTATGTGCGGTTCCTTGGTTTTGCCGATCTTCCAAGCGCGTTTTCGGACTGGATAACCGGGTTGGAAATGGCTCCGATGATGATTCTGGTGTGTATTTTGCTGGGCTATGCTGTGCTGGGTATGTTCATGGATGCCATTGGCATGCTGTTGCTGACGCTGCCGGTGGTTTACCCTGCGGTCATGGCATTGAACGGAGGCGAATTCGTATCTGCCGCCGACAGCACGTTTGGCATGTCTGGCACGATGTGCGCCATTTGGTTTGGCATATTGGTGGTGAAAATGGCCGAGTTTTGTCTGATCACGCCGCCTATTGGGTTGAATTGTTTCGTGGTTGCCGGTGTGCGCGATGATATAAGCGTTCAGGACGTATTTCGCGGGGTGACACCGTTCTTTATCGCCGATGGTATAACCATTGCACTGCTGGTGGCATTCCCGAGCATTGTTCTTTGGCTGCCGCGCCTGGCCGCCTAGGTTTGACCTAAATGAGCGCGCAAATGCGCGCACGACATTATTGATTGGTCTTCATCGCAGGCGTCGCGTTCACCCCATCAGGGTGGCATCAAACGGGTATTTGGTCAGGTTTTCATAGCCATCTTCAGTGATCAAAACCTGATCTTCCAGTTTGATGGTGAAATCGCCGCCAACTTCGCCAACAGCGGCTTCGACGCATAAGACCATGCCTGCCTCTAGCGGATAGTCAAAAGCGTCGGCCACAGCTTTGTCCGGAGGGGCCACCATTGGCCACTCATCGCACAATCCGACGCCATGCATCAGGCAGCCGTATTTCTGCGCCTGGAACTTGTCGTCCAGAGCATGGGCCTTGGCGATCAGGTCGGGGATCATGACACCGGGCTTTAGCATGTCCATATTGGTCATGATGTGTTCATGCGCGTGTTGCATGGCATAGATCATGTCAGCGCGGGGTTTGTTGTCACCAATCCACCAACTGCGTGAAATGTCGATGCAAATGCCATAGCTACCAATCAGGTCGGTATCAAAGCTAATGATTTCGTTGTTTTGGGTGATGCGTGGCCCACATTCCTGAAACCACGGGTTAGTGCGCTGGCCTGAGGTCAGCAGCCGGGTTTCGATCCATTCGCCACCACGGCGGATATTTTCAGCATGAAGCACCGCCCAGACATCATTTTCCGAGGTTCTGCCCAATGGCACGTTCTCGCGTGCAAAGCTTTCCATTGCGCTGACAGAGGTTTCACAGGCATGCGAGGCACAGCGCATTGCCAGAATTTCGTCAACGCCTTTCACCGACCGGGATTTTTCGGTGACTTCTTCGCCGTCGAAAATTTCAAATCCCTGACCCTCTAAGGCGTGCAGCCCATGCTGCATGATCTTGTCTACGGCAAGTCGTGTGTTACCCGAAGCATGGTCTTTCAACAGAATGCGGACTTCGTTTGAGAATTTGTCGGCGGCGACGTCCATTTTGTCGCCGCGTCCAAAATAAAAGAAATCAGCGCCAGAACGTTGTTCGCGGACCAGAGGATTGAATTTGCTTAGGAAAGGAGAGTTCTTGTAGTCCCAAATCACCATGTACCCGTCGGCACATAACAGCACTGCGCGAAACGGGTTATGAGTGTTCCAAAGCTGCATGTTGGTGCTATCCGTGGCATATCTGATGTTGAGCGGATCAAACATCAAAAGACCCCCATAACCACGGTCCACGATATGTTGCGTCAGGCGTTTCCAGCGATATTCGCGCATGGCGCTCAGGTCTGGCAGGGACAATCCGGCGTTTTGCCATTCGCCAAACGCCAGTTGGGTTGGCCCGATTTCGATACGATCCTGATTATTCGGACTACCATCCGCCAATGTATCGCCCCGGTTCGGGTCAATTTTGCGGGCATCGCGATAATGCTGGTTCATCTGGAAGCATCCTTTTTTCGCTAACAAGGTCATGTTCAGCCCGATCAAGACAAAGGTCCGGTCTGATTACGACCGGTTTGCAGTCGTTTTTTGCCGACTTCACCTTCAATCCACGCTAAGCCGGATCAATGAGCGAAATTTTACAAACCAGCCTCCCCTATGATCCCCGCAAAGAAAAGACTCTGCCCGGCATTTCGGCGTTTGAGATAAAAGACTGGTTGCATGTGGATGATG
>JAHRVZ010000299.1 GCA_019090405.1 Paracoccaceae bacterium | reverse complement strand
TACAAACGGACAGGCGCATGATGAGAGATATTCCATCGAAGTCTCTGGTTTTTCGTTAGCATGCTAACATTAAGATGGCCGCGCGTAATGTGTCAACAAATAATACCGCGCCTGATAGTTATGGGCCTGATAGTTATGGGCCTGATAGTTATGGGCCTGATAGTTATGGGATAGAATATCAGGATTTTGAATTAAAGAAGAACGCCGCACCAACCGCGCAGGGGCAATTAACCAAGGCCCAATTGGGCAACCCAAAGTCAGCTGATTTTTTCCAGAATCTGTAACAATCTGGTTTTTTCATTATTTGTCAGAGGCCTTAGCGTTTCATTGGAAATATCTTCGCCAATATCATGTAGTTGATCAATCATCGCCGCTGCCTTGTTGGATAAAGCTATGATTGTCCTGCGTTTGTCTTTTGGATCGGAACGCAGTGTCACAAGGTCTTTGCGTTGAAGCCGCCCAACCACACCTTTGATCGTTGCGACATCCATCGACGTCATCCTGCCAAGATGGTTTTGTGAGCATTCACCGACCTCTGAGACCCGTATCAAAGCGGCGAACTGTGTGGGTGTCAGGTCCAGAACAGAATGGTGCTGAAAGATATTGGCGTGTCTTTGGCTTGCCAATCTCAGCAAATAACCAATCTGAGAATCCAGGCGATAGGTTGCTGTCTTTGCATCAGCCTCTGAATCGACCACAACAACGCTCCACGGATTGCCGGCAAGGAAAATGCCTTGGATACGACATTGAAGCACATCAGATAGGATTACAATTTCTAATTGCCTACTAACTATATATCGTTGCTGAAAACCTCTGCAACTTCATACATGACCGGCAAAAAGCTCTTGCTCAGTTCGCCAAGTTCGCGATTGGTTTCGCGCATTTCAGTCGTCCTTAGCACTACCTGAAAATCTTCGCGGCTGTTCCATTGTGAATAGCTGGCAACGCGGGTCCGCGCATCATTCACATGGATTGCCGAAGCGATGAACCCGGGCTGTTTGCTGATAAAGACGTGATAGGCCGCCGTCAGCTTTTCCAACACATCCAGAAAGGTGGCCGGAGTGACCTCATAAGTCAGAATGACCGTCTGTACTGACCGGTCCGTAGTAATGTTAAGCATTGTGCATTCCTTTCATTGTGAGACCTGATACTGGCGTCGACATGCGGCCTCGTCCCTTCATGTGAATGATGCGCGGGCCACCTGTCGGGTATGACAGCCGCGCGGATTTTCACGCAGATCAAATCAATTGGCACCGCCTTTCTGGCGGTTAAACGGCTATTGGTACGCAGAAGCATCCCTTCATTTCGCCGTTAAGTCCAGAAATTGCGTACGGATTGCACGCCAGATGCCGCTCACAGGGCAGCGGGTTGAATGGGCTTGCTTAGGGCACAGCGCAGCGACTAAATGCACCAAATGACACTCTATCTTGGGATGTCAGCAAAATATGAGCGGAAATGAAGGAACTGGCAATGAAGCAGGGACAATATATTGAGCTCGTTGGTCCGGCAGGCAGTGGTAAAAGTACCTATTACGAACGAATTTCGCAAAAACACTCTGACATTCTGAATATGAAGCGCGCCGCATGGGAAATGCTCAGGAAAACAGATGTTTTACCTGTTCATTTGCGATACCTGCCAAAATTACTGTCGGCCAAACTGGCAGGACGCAGTGGTCAAAGGAAATATGCGAAAATTTGGCTGGAAGAAAATTGTTCCGCTGAAGATCGTGAACTTCTTCGCACGGCAAATGCTGCCCTTAAGGAAGTCATTACAACAGATATCCGGATGGAGTGGCTGAGAAACCGCCAGCCGGTGGTCCTTGCAAGGGGTTTACTGGCGCAAAAGTTCAGAACAGAGCAACAAAAGACAGTCATTGGTGATGAAAGTGTTCTGCAAAATATTGCATCGGTATTTTGGGCGCGAAAAACCAAAAGGGATATTTCCTCTGAAATGCGCCGATTTATAGAACTGGTCCCAAAACCGGATGTTGTCGTTAGTTTCCGCGCGCCACCAGAAATTCTCTGGGAACGGATACATAACCGAGCGAAAGCTATGCCGGATATTTTTCCTGACTATACGTTTGACCAGTTCCGAACTGATGCGGAATTGGCTAATGTAAACATCCAGTCAATGCGCAGCGCCTTCGAACAAAGCGGTGTCACCTGGTGCGAAATCACCCCTGAGGATGACGCGGCCAAGCTGGATGACATCATTTCGTAAACGATACAGATCAGGCGCGACGACGACGGCCACCCGCGCGGCGGCGGCCTCCTTCACCTTCAGCGGCGGGCGCTTTGTTGTGTTGAATCCAGTTTTTGCCGTGCGGGTCATTGTCCGTCAGAAAATTCGCCGCCCGGATCGCCTGCATTTCGTCGCTGGCGCGGGGCTTTGTTGAGCCCATGCCAAACAGCGTCACAAATGCCTCGTCATCCATACCTTCAGGCATAACAATGCCTGCGGCGGCCAATGATGCCTTTTTCTCGGTGATTTTAGCCTGTGAAATTGGCAATGTTACCGGGTTCATAATCGCACTGGTCATCCCTGCCCCCATCGCCATTGGCAGAAACGCATTGTTGATGCCGTGACGGTTCGGTAACCCAAACGAAATATTAGAGGCGCCACAAGTGGTGTTTACGCCCAGTTCATCGCGCAAGCGCCGCACCAGCGTGAACACCTGCAAACCTGCCGTGCCCATCGCACCAATTGGCATGACCAAAGGGTCAACAACGATATCATTGGCAGGAATGCCGAAATCAGCGGCGCGTTCGACGATCTTTTTGGCAACAGCAAAACGTACATCCGGATCTTCGGAAATGCCGGTGTCATCATTCGAGATTGCCACCACTGGTACGTTGTATTTTTTCACCAAAGGCAGGATCAGCTCTAACCGGTCTTCTTCACCGGTCACGGAGTTCAGCAAAGGCCGACCTTCGCAGGCGGCAAGCCCCGCTTCGAGAGCGGCAGGAACCGAACTGTCAATACATAAAGGAACGTCTACAAGCCCTTGAACCAGCTTAAGTATTTCCACCATCAAGGGCGGTTCAGTTTCATTTGGATTGGGGTTGGAATTATAGACAACGCCTGCGTTAATATCCAGAACCGTCGCCCCTGCCGCGACTTGGGCAATTGCGTCCCTCTTGATCGTCGAAAAATCTCCGGCCTCAAGTTCGGCGGCAAGTTTCTTGCGACCCGTGGGATTGATCCGTTCGCCGATGACGCAAAACGGTTGGTCAAAACCGATGATGGCGGTTTTGGTTTTGCTTTCAACTATTGTGCGTGTCATGCGCGACCTTTCAAGAAGCGTTGGCAGGGCGACCCGACTGGCCACCGTTGTCTGTAACCCATCTGGCATTGGTTTTTATACCGCCAAGCGGGAAGAAATGAACATGGCTGACGTTAAAGTCAGGATTTGCCGCCTTATGAGCAGCCAGTTCAGATATCACGTCATTTGGGGTAAAGGGCAACAGCAATTTGGTCACATCTTTTGCACGCTTTTTCAGCACATTCAAAGACGGGCCAACACCGCAGGCAATTGCGAACTTGATAAGTGTCTGCAACTTTGCCGGCCCGGCAATCCCAATATGGATCGGAAGATCTATGCCTGCGGCCTTGATGCTGTCAGCCCAGTCAATGATGGGTTGCGCCTCAAAGGCGAATTGGGTCGCCAGTGCCATCTCGGCATCCGACGTCTCAGAAAATTTCTGTTTCCATTCCAGGGCTTGCCCGACGATCTTCATGCCGCCATCCGGGTCAATATCACGGTTTCCTTCCGGATGACCCGCCACATGCAACCGCTTGAACCCAGCCGCGCCAAACAGGCCCGTTTCCAAAAGCTGCATCGAACTGTCAAAATCGCCATATGGGGTTGTAACACCACCGGCCAAAAGCAACGCCTGATCAACGCCCGCCTCGCCCTGATAGCGGGCAATCCAGTCGGCCAATGTCGCTTTGTCCCTGATGATACGCGCCGGAAAATGCGGCATCACCGGATAGCCTTGGTTTGCAACGCGTTTGGCGGTGTCGACCATTTCGCTGATCGGAGTGCCTTCGATATGAGCGATATAGACGCGCGTGCCCTTGGGCAGTAAATCACGGAAATCACTGATCTTTTGCGCGGTGCGCGGCATGATCTCGATTGAATAGTTACTCAGAAACGATTCAACTTCCGGCGTGACAACTGTCTCGCCCGGCTTAACATCCCTTTTGAAATTCAACAAAGCCATGACAGACTCCCAGATCATACGGCGGGTCAAGCCCAGCCATTGTTGTTGATAAGACCCAAAATCCGGTCCTTGTCATATTCAGCCTCAAGTCGGTTTACTTCTGCGGTGACGATATCCGCCGCATCGCCCTGAACAGTATAGGGATCACTTTTGCGCCATGCCTCAAGATAGGCGTCGGTATCTTTGGCGTCGCCTTTCATGGCCGCCCGGTCAATGGCCTTTTCAAAGCGCTCGTGCAGCGGTTTCTTTGCGCCTTTGCGGCCGCGTCCAACGATCACCTGCGCCGGAATATCGCGCCAATACACTATCGTTACGTCTGGCATTATCCTGATTCCATCCTGTCTGTTGACCCGGTTCTATGCTGCCCTGAAAGGATATTCGGGTCGGTTTTCGACAAGTGACAGGTTTGCAGCGACTTTTCTATCACTCAACGATCCAGACACTGTTTTTAGCTGCCCATAAGCTGTGCTTGCCAATTCACTTATCACATAGGGAATCATGTCAGTGGTTTCCAGTTACCTTGGGTTCTGTATCTTAGTCTCTTGCGGCAGCGACGTTAGCGGCCTATCCTTAAGGTAACACGAAATCGGAGGGCGTAAGTTATGGCGTCCAAGCGTCCCAATGGTGCGGGCGCGTTCCCGAAAGCGGTCGAAAGCCCTGCGCCGAAAATGCCCGATCCGGGACAGCTTTATGCTGCGCTGGATCTGGGAACGAACAGTTGTCGCATGCTGATTGCCCAACCCAAGGGCAGTGGGTTTCATGTGGTTGATAGCTTTTCCAAATCCGTGCAGCTTGG
>JAHRVZ010000298.1 GCA_019090405.1 Paracoccaceae bacterium | reverse complement strand
GGTCGCGCGCTCGCATCTTGAAATCACCGGCTATGAGGTCAAGCCCGCAGTGCTGCTGGCCTTGGGTGCCGCCAGCCACAAACAGGCCACGACGTTGCTCAGAAAAACCAAAGGGCATCTGCGCGCCGCGCTGGCGCAACTTTAATGCCGTCCTGACAATTGGGGCGGAACTGTAAAAAATCCAGGGAGGATACCATGAAAAATTCTGCATTCACCGCCACGCTGCTGGCCACAACTCTGCTGACTGGCAGCGCTGTGATGGCCGCCGATGTTACATTAACAATTGAAAGTTGGCGCAACGACGACCTGACGCTGTGGCAGGAAAAGATCATTCCTGCGTTCGAGGCAAATAATCCCGGTATCAAAGTGGTATTCGCCCCTTCTGCCCCTGCCGAATACAACGCAGTCCTGAATTCGAAACTGGATGCAGGCTCGGCCGGAGACCTGATCACTTGCCGCCCGTTTGACGCATCCCTTGGGCTTTATGATGACGGCAAACTTGCCAATCTGGCCGACCTTGACGCCATGGCCAACTTTTCGGACGTGGCCAAATCGGCTTGGACGACGGATGACGGTTCGGGCAATTTCTGCGTGCCAATGGCCTCGGTCATTCACGGATTTATATATAACAAAGATGCGTTTGCCGAGTTGGGCATCGCCGTGCCCGAAACCGAGGCCGAATTCTTTGCTGCGCTGGAAACGATCAAGGCTGACGGCAGCTATATCCCGATGTCGATGGGCACGAACGACCAGTGGGAAGCGGCCACAATGGGCTATAACAACATTGGACCCAACTACTGGAAAGGCGAAGAAGGCCGACTGGCATTGATCGCTGGTGATCAGAAACTGACGGATGCCGCCTGGGTCGCGCCCTATGAGCAGCTGGCAAAATGGGGCGCTTATATGGGGGACGGATTTGAGGCCCAAACCTATCCGGACAGCCAGAACCTGTTCACCCTGGGCCGAGCTGCGATTTACCCTGCAGGCAGCTGGGAAATCAGTGGATTTAACGGGCTGGTTGATTTTGAAATGGGCGCTTTTAATCCACCAGTGCAGAATTCCGGGGATGAATGTTATATTTCGGATCACACTGACATTGCGATTGGCATGAACGCGGCAACCGAACACGCCGCCGAAGCACGGGTATTCCTTGAATGGGTGGGTTCAGAAGAATTTGCGAACATCTATGCAAACGCCCTGCCCGGATTTTTCTCGCTGTCCAGCTTTGACGTGCCCATGGACGACCCTCTGGCGCAGGAATTTGTGTCCTGGCGCGGGAAATGTAGCTCGACCATCCGGTCGACCTATCAGATCTTGTCGCGCGGCACTCCGAACCTTGAGAACGATACATGGAACGCCTCCGCACAGGTGATCAAGGGCGAAGAAACCCCTGCTGCTGCAGGAGAAAGACTGCAGTCCGGTCTGGCCAGTTGGTACGCCCCTCATCAGTAAACCACATGGCGGGCGGCTTGGGTCGACAAGCCGCCCGCTGACCAGACACAATCAGCCCTGTGACATCTGTGAAAGGAACACCGTTCATGGCTAAGCGCCAAGCTATTCGCTGGCATATCGCTGTGTTTCTTGCACCTGCGGTGTTGGTTTACACCGCCGTGATGATTTATCCGTTATTTAACACCATGCGGTTGGCGCTATTTGCTGAAATAGATCACCAGCGGGTTTATGTTGGGCTTCGGAATTTCAGCACATTGTTTGGACAGGCTGTTTGGTCCGATGCGTTCTGGAATGCTTTGGGAAACAATTTCTGGTTCTTCCTGATCCATATGCTGGTGCAGAACCCCATTGGCATCGCACTGGCCGCAATCCTTAGCCACAAACGGCTACGCTTTGCTGCGTTTTATCGTTCTGCCATATTCATTCCGGCAATCCTGTCCTTTGTGATCGTCGGATTTGCCTGGAAACTGATCCTCTCGCCAATCTGGGGGATCGCCCCGTCGATGTTGGACGCGGTTGGTCTTAAATCGCTGTTTGCCCCCTGGTTGGGAAAAGAGGAATACGCCCTGACCACTTTGGCGCTGATCTCGGTCTGGCAGTTTGTTGGTATTCCAATGATGCTGATCTATGCCGCCCTGTTGCAGATCCCCGAAGAAGTGCTGGAAGCCGGGGAATGTGACGGCATCACTGGCATGTCAGCCTTCTGGAAGATCAAACTACCGCTGATCCTGCCCTCAATTGGCATTATTTCGGTGCTGACATTCGTCGGAAATTTCAACGCTTTTGATCTGATTTACTCAGCGCAGGGCGCGCTTGCCGGGCCGAATTTTTCGACCGATATATTGGGCACGTTCATGTATCGCACGTTCTTTGGGTTTCAGTTGCAACTGGGTGATCCACACATGGGATCGGCCATTGCCACGGCGATGTTCGCAATCATCCTGATCGGGGTTTGTATATACCTGTTTGGTATTCAGACCCGGATGCGGCGCTACCAGTTCTAGGGGGATGACATGAGCAAAGCACGCCGCAATCCTGTAAACATGATCGCCGCCCATGCGATCCTGATAACCTATACGCTTATTGCGTTGTTTCCGGTTTTTGTAATCCTGATCAACAGCTTCAAAAATCGCAAAAGCATTTTCCGCGAGCCACTTGCCCTGCCCGATGCTGACAGCTTTTCGCTTGTCGGCTATCAAACGGTGCTAAAGCAGGGCGACTTTTTCCTTTATTTCCAAAACTCGATGATTGTCACGGTTGTATCGCTGTTTTTGGTGTTATTGTTTGGCGCAATGGCTGCATTTGCGCTGGCCGAATACCGGTTTAAGGGCAACACGCTGATGGGGTTGTATCTGGCCCTTGGCATCATGATCCCTATTCGCATTGGCACTGTGGCGATCCTTGAAATGATGGTACAGACGGGGCTGGTGAATACCCTTTGGGCGTTGATTTTGGTCTATACTGCTCAGGGATTACCGCTGGCGGTGTTCATCCTAAGCGAGTTCATGCGTCAGGTTTCAGATGATCTTAAAGACGCGGGGCGCATCGACGGGCTTAGCGAATACACCATCTTTTTCCGACTGGTGCTGCCATTGGTACGCCCGGCCATGGCGACCGTGGCAGTATTCAACATGATCCCGATCTGGAACGATTTGTGGTTTCCGCTGATCCTGGCGCCTGCCGAAGAATCCAAGACGCTTACCCTGGGATCACAAGTGTTCATTGGCCAGTTTGTCACAGATTGGAACGCAGTTCTGTCGGCGCTCAGCATGGCGATACTGCCAGTGATGATCCTTTACGTTATCTTTTCACGCCAACTGATCCGCGGCATCACATCAGGAGCAGTCAAATGATCCGGGTTCTTATCGCCGGGTTGGGCAACATGGGGTTAAGCCACGCGTTGGCCCATCATCATCACGCGGGGGCTGAAATTGTCGGCTTGGTGAACCGCTCGGGCCAGACCTATCACCCTGATCTGGCGCAATATCCCATCTTTGCAGACTATTACGCGGCCCTGGCTGAAACCAAACCTGACCTCGTGGTGATTGCCACCTATTCCGACAGCCATGCAGATTTTGCCATCGCCGCCATGCAGGTCGGCGCGCATGTGTTTGTCGAAAAGCCGCTGGCCACATCAACCAAAGATGCCAGGCGGGTCGTGGCCGTGGCCAGACAAACCGGCTCTAAACTGGTGGTCGGATATATCCTGCGTTACCACCCATCCTGGGTGCGATTGGTCCAAGAGGCCCGCGGAATGGGTGGCCCATACGTGTTCCGCATGAACCTCAACCAACAATCAACGGGTGCCACGTGGGAAACCCACAAAGCACTGATGCAAACCACGTCACCAATTGTCGATTGCGGTGTGCACTATGTCGATGTGATGTGTCAGATTACCGATGCGCAACCTGTGCGGGTTAACGGCATGGGGCTGCGCCTGTCAGAGGAAATAGCGCCAGATATGTACAATTATGGCCAGTTTCAGGTGGTCTTTGATGATGGTTCAATCGGCTGGTACGAGGCCGGTTGGGGACCAATGATGTCCGAAACCGCGTTTTTCGTCAAAGATATCATCTCTCCCAATGGATCGGTATCAATCACCGATGGCAACAAAGCCAATTCCGACGATGTTGACGGGCATACGGCAGTCGGCGGGTTGCTGGTGCATCAACTAACGGGTGATCGGTTGATCGACCTGCCGGACGAGCCGGGGCATCAGGAATTATGTGACGCCGAGCAGGCCTATATGCTGCGTGCGATTGCCAAGGACATCGACCTGACCCGCCACATGGACGATGCGGTGCAATCGCTGCGTATCTGTCTGGCCGCAGATGAAAGCATCCGAACCGGCAAAGCAATTGATCTGACAAAGAGGCAGACATGACCGCTCTTACACTTACCAACATCAGCAAATCCTTTGGCCAGGTTGAGGTGCTGAAAAACATCTCATTAACTGTGGAACCCGGAGAGTTTGTGGTTTTTGTCGGCCCCTCTGGCTGTGGAAAATCAACCCTTTTGCGCTTGATCGCCGGGTTGGAAGACGCCAGTTCAGGAGAAGTTCAGATCGACGGAAATCCAGTTAATAACCTGCCCCCTGCCAAACGGGGAATCGCGATGGTGTTCCAGTCCTACGCGCTTTACCCGCACCTGACAGTGCGCGGTAACATGGCATTGGGGCTAAAGCAGGCTGGCAAACCAAAGGCCGAAATCGACGATCGTATCGCCAAAGCCAGCGGGATGTTGGCGATGCAGGACCTGCTGGATCGCCGCCCAGCCGAACTGTCTGGTGGTCAGCGTCAACGGGTCGCCATCGGGCGCGCCATTGTGCGAGAACCGAAATTGTTTCTGTTCGACGAACCCCTGTCAAACCTGGACGCGGCTTTGCGCATGGCCACACGGATCGAGATTGCCCGGTTGCACCGCACGCTTGGGGCAAGCATGATCTATGTCACCCACGACCAGACCGAGGCGATGACATTGGCTGACAAGATTGTTGTTTTAAATGATGGGCTTGTGGAACAAGTTGGAACGCCGATGCAGCTTTATAATGATCCGGCAAACAAATTCGTTGCAGGGTTTCTGGGAGCGCCGTCAATGAACTTTGTTCCCGGAAAACAAGTTGGTTTTCCTGATGTTCATGTTCTTGGTATCCGCCCCGAGCATCTGCGCATAACGCAAAACGGTCGGATCAGCGGACAAGTCATCTATGTGGAAAATCTTGGTGGTGATACCAATGTGATGGTTGAAACTGTCGATGAATTGCAAGTCATTGTGCGTTTGTTTGGCCAGCACGACATTGCTTCGGACACAAAAATTCAACTGGACTTCGATGACATACACGGCTTTCACTTTGACGCCGACGGAAACCGGATACGCAACTGAATCGCACCGTTCGCGGTCTTTTGTTTCACCATCGGCTTGTTTGCTGCTTCTGCGCATTGCCAATAAACCTATAGGGGATTACCTATTCACAAAATGGCGCTAATATCTGCGCTTTTTGACAGAGCGCCCAATGCCGAGTCGCAAAATCAGGTTTTCATATGCGTGACCCCAAGATTTCGATCATCGTCGTAGCCTATAATATGGCGCGTGAACTACCACGAACCCTACAAAGCCTATCAACGAGTATGCAAAGAGGACTGTCGGAATCCGACTACGAAGTCATCGTCGTTGATAACGGGTCAACGCGCCCATTTGATCAAAACTTATGCCAATCCCTGCTGCCGAATTCCACGTATCATTATGAAAACAATTCCGGCGTTTCCCCTGTCGCTGCGATCAACAAAGGCATCGAACGGGCCCGTGGCGAGGTGATCGGGGTCATGATTGACGGGGCTAGAATGGCCTCACCCGGTCTTTTGAAAAATGCGCTGGATGCTGCACAATTAAGGCCGAATGCAGTGATTGGCACGCTTGCGTATCATCTGGGCGAAACCGTTCAGATGGCGGCTGTCAAAACCGGATATTGTCAGGCGGTTGAAGATACATTGCTTGGATCAATTGATTGGCAAAACGATGGGTACCGTTTGTTTGACATATCAGTGCCCGCTGGTTCTTCTGCGGGTGGATGGTTTGTGCTGCCCAGCGAATCCAATGCTTTTTTCATGGCAAAAGAGAGTTGGAAACGACTGGGCGGTTTTGACGAAAAGTTTCAGATGCGCGGCGGTGGCTTTGCCAATATCGACACCTGGGAGCGCGCCTGCACGCTTAAAAATATCGAAGTAATCATGTTATTGGGTGAGGCGACATTTCACCAGTTTCACGGCGGTGTTGCCACGAATTCACCCACCTCAAGCTGGGCTGAGTTCCACGACGAGTACATCGAAATACGTGGCCACCCCTACAAAGCGCCGCACGTTGAAAATATTAGATACTTTGGCTCTATCCGGACAAATCAACGCAAATCGGTTCTTGAGTCTGCATTGGCTTTACAGTCGCAGGTTAGCCCGCCTGAATCGTGATAGGTAACATTGTTGTCGGCGTTTGCAGGGTGACAGATGGCATAGCCTTTCCGTTGCACTGGCGCTATATATCAGGCTAACAGACTGACAAGATTACTGCGGATATATTCCTCACAAAAATACGAGGCCCAACTTGCAAATTATTCTGTGCGCCACCCAAAGAAGTGGCTCCACGATGATCATCGAAGACATGCTTAATACTGGTGTCCTTGGCAACCCGGAAGAATGGTTCATCCCTTGGGATCCAGCTAAGACACATATCAATTGGCAAGAGGATCTTGTTGGCGTCAAGCGACGCGCGAGCGGTGAGAACGGTGTCATGGCGATAAAGGTCATGGCCAATCAACTATACAATGTTGATACCTGTCTTGCCGAGGCATATCCTGCTCAGCAAGGAGCTGAATTTGGCCATTTTGCCAGCGCCTTTCACGGGGCCAGTTGGATCAGGATCATTCGGTGCGATACGGTATCACAAGCCATATCTCGGCTGATGGCCCAACAGACGGGCATAAATCACGCCACTGCACGACCCGAAGATGAACATTTTGCCGGTAATCTGGCGCGGGGTTATGATACGAATTACAATAACAAAACCAAATACAGATACGAAATACTGCTAAATTATGTGACTGCGATCGTGTTGGAAAACCTGGCTTGGGACAGATTTTTTGCCAGCCACAACATCACCCCGGTCGAGCTGATCTATGAAGATATCGTCAAGGATACCGATATGGCCTATCTTGATGTCATAGCAGGGCAAATTGGGCTGGAGGGTGAGCTGAAACGTCAACCTCGGAAAATGGTTAAAATGGGCAACAACCGCAATCGGGAATGGCGCGACCGATTTTTTCAAGAAGCCGCAGCCAACCGTTTTTTGCCAACTAATTCAACGTTTTAACAAGGGTATTAGCGGACTTTCACCAACTTGACCCCCGGTTTGGGCAAGCTGCTTTTGATGACCTGTTCAATCCGTCTGTACAGGCTCACAAATTCCTGCCAACTATGAGACCCCCAAAAGGGACAAGCAATCTAGCTCCGCGACATGTTTGTCGCCCCTGCCCCAGTCGATCACTTCTGATTTTAGATTTATCAAGCCTTCTTTTAACGCGTAATGCTGGAACAATGCCTGAGACATGAAATTGCGCGCATGGGCATTTTTCTGGAAATCGCTGCCCGGATTACGTGTCAAATTGGAATGATGCAAAAAAGCTTTGGCACCCGGCGCCATAATGCGTTTGAATTCACGCAGATAGGCCCGCACAACATCAGAATCAAAATGGATCATGCTGTCAAAACAAAATACGAAACTGATTGATCCGCTTTCAACACCTTGCAGGGTCACGCCATCATTGCGCAATAACGATAGCTTTGGATGCTGACCAAACCGGTCGCTGCAAAAATCAATGTTTTCCTGCAAGACATCAACACCTGTCAGGTGGTCTGATTGTTGCAACAGGATATTTGTCATTCTTCCGTGACC